>CAJCJE010000312.1 GCA_903970565.1 Candidatus Melainabacteria bacterium
GTCCCTGGAGGACATCGCCAGTCCGCTGTCGGCGGTGAAGCGGGCCGCGGAGAAACTCTCCGACATCGATTCGATGGGCAAACGACCACCGTCGACTCGCACGGCCGACTGAGTTTCCTGTCCTGACATTTCCTGACATCGCGGGCGAAGGACATCGCGGGCGAACCGGAATCCGGTTCGCCCGCGATTGTCGTTGTCTCCGGGGACGCCGGGATCTCCGCATGGTGCGGTGGGGTCGGGAGGATGCGGTGGATGCGGTGGATTCGGGGTGCTCGACGGGTTCTGCTCGTCGGGTTCGCGGTGCCCGGCGCTTCAGCCGGTGATCTGGCGCATCAGGCGGTTGGCGTCTTCCTGGCTGAAGTCGCCGGCGATCTGCACGGTGCCGTTGGTGATCGACTGCTGGATGCTCTGCGCGGACAACACGGTGTCCCGCACCACGAAGGCGAACTGCTGACCGGCGTGTGCCTCGGTCACCGTCGCGAAGGACTGCGCGTCCGACGGGGTGAGCGTCATCGTGATCACCCACTGGCTGGCCGGCGGCTGGCTGCTCACGCCGATCGAGTCCAGTTGCTGCAACACCAGTAGCGGTGCGCCGACCTGATAACAGTCCACACCGTCCACGTCGTGCAGGATGGTTGGTGGAATTGCCGCGTCGTTCAATGGCAGTTGGGTGCCGCTTGCCGCCGAATTCGCCTCGGTCACCGAAGTAGTGGTCGGAACGGGGGTTCCGGTCGTGCACGGCGAGGTCGCGAACACCTGGCGCAGTTCGACCGGAACCGCGAGCGCGACCTGTCCGGCCACGGTGGCGACCGAGGTTCGGCCGCCGGCCGCCGTCGGGGTGTCGCCACTGACCGCTGCCTGACAGCCGGCCAGCAGGAAACCCGACAGCAGCAGCACAATGCCCAACAGGACGGTGCGGCCACCACCACGTCGCGCCGGGCGCCGAGTTCTTCGGCGTCCGGTCGCCGCATTCCGCGTCGGAGTGGACGCCACCGACTTACTCACGGCGCTCCCTCGCGGAACTCGGGGCATGTGAGCACAGCTCCCGCTGTCCATTGTTCGCTCGCAAGCTCGCTCACGCGACTCCTTGCCTGTACGTCGTGAGGCGCCAAGTGTACGACCGGCCGAACTGGATCAGCCTGGAAAATGACCAATTCGAGACCCCTCGCGCCGAATGGCGGGCGCCGGGCGCCGGGCGGACCCGATGATCATTTCGAGTGATCTGGTCAGCCGATCGGGTTCTTACTTTACCCACCAGTAGGTATACTCTGCGGTAGATCTTTCAGGTCCGATCCGCGAGTCCGATTCCGGGCTGACACCTCAGGAGGCGTGGCATGGCTGCCAGCAGCGCTGATCCAGCCGCAGGCGACCGGGCGAGCAGGGGCGGGCGCGACGCGATGGGGCTGAGCCTGTCCCTGCTCAACCGGTTGGCGGGCGCGCCCCTGCTCGACCGCCTCGGCCTGCGCAGACCAGTGCAGAAGGCGGTCTATGAGGCGACCAGGACCGGCTTCCGTACCGCGGCCGCCGCCGGCCGGTCCTTCGCCGCCGCGCGGCGTCTGGGCAAGCCGGCCCGGCCCGCCACCGCTGCCGCCGCCGACCTGTTCGACCTCACCCCGACCGAGGACCAGCGGCTGATCAGGGAAACGGTCGCCGAGTTCGCCACCGAACAACTGCGCGAGCGCGCGGCCGAGGCCGACCAGCGCTGCGCGACGCCGGACGATCTGCTGGCCAAGTCGGCCGAGCTGGGCATCACCCTGCTCGGCGTCCCCGAGGAACTCGGCGGTATCGGCACCGGCCGCTGCGCGCTGACCTCGATCCTGGTCGCCGAGGCACTGGCCGGCGGAGACCTCGGCCTCGCCGTCGCCTGCCTGGCCTCCTCCGCCGTCAGCACCGCGCTGGTGCTCTGGGGCGACGCCGACGCGCAGGCCAGCTACCTGCCGTCGTTCGTCGGCGAGGACGTCCCGGCCGCCGCGCTGGCGATCCTCGAACCGCGGCCGCTGTTCGACCCGTTCGAACTGCGTACCGTCGCCCGCCGAGGCTCCGGCGGTTTCGTCCTCGACGGCGTCAAGTCGCTGGTGCCGCGCGCCGCGCAGGCCGAACTGTTCGTGGTCGCCGCCGAACTGGAGGGCCGTGGCCCCGCCCTGTTCGTGGTCGAGTCGGGCAGCGCCGGACTGAGCGTGGTCGCCGAACCCGCGATGGGACTGCGCGCGGCCGGCATGGGCCGCCTGGAACTGGCCAAGGTGCACGTACCCGACACCGCGCTGCTGGGGGAGGGGAGCACGCAGACCTACACCGAGTGCGTCCGGCTGTCCCGGTTGGCCTGGTGCGGCCTGGCCGTCGGCACCGCGCAGGCCGTCCTCGACTACGTGATCCCCTACGTCAACGACCGGGTCGCGTTCGGTGAGCCGGTCAGTCACCGGCAGGGCGTCGCGTTCAAGATCGCCGACATCGCCATCGAGCTGGAGGGGATGCGGCTGGCGACCTACCGCGCCGCGGCGCGCGCCGACGCCGGCAAGCCCTTCGCCCGTGAGGTCGCGCTGGCCCACCGGCTGTGTGTCGACAAGGGCATGGCGATCGGCAGCGACGGGGTGCAACTGCTCGGCGGCCACGGCTACGTCAAGGAGCACCCGGTCGAGCGCTGGTACCGCGATCTGCGGTCGATCGGCATCGCCGAAGGCATTGTCCTGGTCTGATGGCCCTGGTCCGGTTCTGGATGGAGCACACCCGATGATCAATCTCGAGGTTCCCGGGAAGCTGGGTGTCCTGGTCAGCCAGGCACGCCAGTCGGCGGCGGAGATCTTCCGGCCGAACTCCCGCAAGTACGACCAGGCCGAGCACACCTACCCGGTCGAGCTGGATGTGCTCGCCGCGCTGATCGACGGCCTGAACGCCTCCGGTGCGGGCGGCGCCGGAGCCAGCGGCGTGCGCCGGGACAAGGACGGCGACAAGACCAAGATCCGCAACGGCGCCAACCTGGCCACCGTGCTGGGCACCATCGAGATGTGCTGGGGCGACGTGGGCCTGTTGCTGTCCATGCCGCGCCAGGGCCTCGGCAACGCGGCCATCGCCTCGGTGGCCAACGACGAGCAGTTGCAGCGCTTCGCCGGCAAGTGGGCGGCGATGGCCATCACCGAACCGGACTGCGGCTCGGACTCCGCCGCGATCCGCACCACCGCCGTGCTCGACGGCGAGGACTACGTGCTCAACGGCGAGAAGATCTACGTCACCTCGGGTGAACGAGCCGACGCCGTCGTGGTCTGGGCGACGCTGGACCGGGCCAGGGGCCGGGCCGCGATCAAGTCCTTCGTGGTGGAGAAGGGCACGCCCGGTTTCGAGCTGGTGCGGCTGGAGCACAAGCTCGGCATCCGCGCCTCGGACACCGCGCACTTCCGGCTGGAGAACGTCCGGGTGCCGAAGGCGAACCTGCTCGGCGATCCGGAGATCAACGTCGAGCGCGGCTTCGCCGGCGTGATGCAGACCTTCGACAACACCCGCCCGCTGGTCGCCGCGATGGCCGTCGGCGTGGCCAAGGCCGCGCTGGAGGAAACCGCGCGGCTGCTCTCCGAGGCCGGTATCGAGATCGACTACGACCGCGTCGGCCCCCGCGCGCCCGCCGTCGTGTCGACCTATCTCGCGCTGGAGGCCGACTACGAGGCGGCGTATCTGCTCACTCTGGAAGCGGCCTGGATGGCGGACAACTCGCGGCCCAATTCCCTACAGGCCTCGATGGCGAAGGCCAAAGCCGGCCGCAGCGCGACGGAGATCGCGCTGCGCTGCGTGGAACTCGCCGGCAGCCTCGGCTACTCGGAGAACTCGCTGCTGGAGAAATGGGCGCGGGACGCGAAGATTCTGGATATCTTCGAAGGCACCCAACAGATTCAGCAACTTATCGTGGCCCGACGCCTGCTCGGCAAGTCCTCCGCCGAACTCAAGTGACCGCGCCGCCTGTGAAAAACTGAAATTCAACCTGACCGGGATTCGGGAATTCCTGGCTTTTCCGGGATCGCGCACGGGTACCGGTCTGTCCTGTTGAGACGCTGTCGCCGAGCCGGCCTGGTGGCCGCCGCTCACGACCTGCGGCAACTCGCCGACGCCCGGTCGGAGTTGTCGCAGGTACTCACAGGTGCGGCAGGGGATCGGGCGGTAGGCAGTTTTCCTGGCTGATCTCGGCATCGGCGGCCCGGATGACCGGTACGTACTCCTCGTCGGTCTCCATCACCAGGCCGCCGATGGCGAAGGTCGGCGAGATCGAGGTGTCCACCGGGCCGAGCTGGATGCTGCGCGGGTACCGCGCGTGCACCGAGGTGGGCTTGCGACTGAACCAGCCGCAGCCGAGCACGGTGACCTGGGTGTCGGTGACCGCGACCACGAACGGAGCCGTCCCGAAGGCACCACGACCACCGGCAGCGGACATCGCCGGGAACAGGTAGTGGATTTCCGTGCCAGGAGGCAGGAACGCCCGAGCGCGCATCCGGACGGCCGAGGACAACGGCATACGGCGCCTACCTAAGTGAAGTTCGACGGAACAGCGGGCACTGCGGGGTACCGGCCGGCGGCTCGCGCGTCGCCGAAATCCGATCAACCCCACCATATTCTTGCAGTGTGACCGCTGTGGCTTGAGTTCACAAGGTTCTTGGCGTGTCATCGTCGTCAATGTCGGCCGACACTGCCCTCGATGTCAGTCGATGCGTTGGGACAGCTGGTAGATCTACGGATGTGACCTTGATCGAGTCATGCTCGAACAAGTCGTGTCGGCTCGAACGAGCCATCGATGACGATCATCATGACGATGATCGGTAGTCGGCCGCGTGCTGCCGGTCACCAATAGGTGCCGCGCACCGAGATCCGTTGATGATCAGGTGAACGACCCGCGCGCCAATCTGGCGAATTTTCTGACGGAATGAAGGCGTCCGCTTGCTGTGCGCATTAGCTCAGGACTTCTCGACGGTGTGCCGGCCCGAGACCGAGCCCAAGGTCCAGATCGAGCGGTCGAGCGATCGAGGAAGGCGGACGACACCGCTGACCGGCGGCGCGGTGATGATCGCGTGGCGGTGATCACAACGCGGACGGCCGCGACCTGGGTACCGCAAGTACGTGTTCCCGCACCTGCTGTTGTTCCGTCCGCGGTCGCGGCCGATGCTGATCGGTGGTTCTTCTACAGTTCCAGCGCGATTTCCGCCGCGCACGCGGCGCGACACGGCCAGTGCTGGCCACAGGAACCGCACTCGGTGCCTGAGCACTGGTGACTGCCGAGGATCTGTACCGCGGTCTGCCGGTAGTGATCCAGCAGACCGACCCAGATCTCGGGGGAGGTGACCGTCGAATCTACGACGGTACTGGTTTCGCCGGGTTGCGACATTGCCCTCACGGCCTTCCAGCTGTCGGCTGGCGTACCTGGCTCGCCGACGGCGGGACCGTCTGAGCGGGTCGGGTGTCCAGTTCGTACTTCTCGGAGTTTGTTGCGTTGGGCGACGATGTCCCGCGCTCGGTGTGACGCCGTCGATGTTGTCATCTTCACATGAGACGCGGCCGATGCCTGGTCGGTTCACTAAGGTTTGGACCATTATTTTTGACAATGCCAGGTTGGAAGTAGTCGTCAACGTCCGACCACAAGGTAATCCGTCCCACAGCCGACGGCGGATTGCCCGGTCCGCGAGGCAAAGCCCGGCGTGTCGAAGCGCGCAGAGACCAGGTCGGGGTGCCGGTCGGACCGACACGGCCCGGTCCTGTTCACGTTCGGTCGACTACCGACTGGCTGGGCGTGATCGGGCCAATACGTGGCCGTGGGCCGGCTCAGGAGCGGCCGGCACGTGGCCGGACCATGATGCGCGCCCCGCCGGCCGGAACCTGGGTGATGTTGCGGGCCTTGGTCGATTCCGGCCGGGGATTCTCCGCACGCAGGTCGAAACGGGTCAGGATCGCGCGCAGCACCACGATCGCCTCCATCTGCGCGAAACCGGCGCCGAGACACCGTCGCACGCCGCCCCCGAAGGGAATCCAGGTGTTCGCGGCGGGCTGGCCGGCCAGGAACCGCTCCGGACGGAACTCCTTCGGGTGAATGTGGTTGCGCTCGTCGGCCTGCACCAGTCCGATGCCCGGCAGCACGGTGACCCCGGCCGGCAGCTGGTAGCCGCCGACCTCGACCGGTGCGGTCAGCCGGCGCGCCACCTCGTAGATGACCGGGTGCAGGCGCAGCGATTCCTTCACCACCGCGGTCAGGTACTCATCGTCGCCCTCGTCGGCGGCACGCTGGGCGGCGCGCAGTTGGGCGGGATCGCGGGCCAGGTCGTGGCAGGCCCAGGCCAGCGTGGTCGCGGTTGTCTCGTGCCCGGCCAGCAGCAGGGTGACCAACTGGTCGCGCAACTCGGCGTCGGTGAGCGCGTCGGCGCCCTCCTCCGCGCCGACGCGCAGCAGCCGGGAGAGCACGTCGCCGCGGTCGGCGAGATCGGTCGCGCCGCGCCGCTGGGCGATCTCGGCGTAGAGCAGTCGGTCCAGTTCCTCCTGGACCGCCAGGTACTTGCGCCAGGGTCCGAAACCCTGCAACTTCGGATAGAACCAGCCGAGCAGGACGAGCGGGCCGATGTCCACCACCCGGCGCACCAGCGGTCGCATCGCGGCCAGTCGTGTCTCGTCGGTGACGCCGAAGACCACCTGGAGGATCACTTCGAGGGTCAGCGCGTGCATCCGGTCGTGGCTGGCGAAGGGCCGCCCGCTCGGCCAGCGGTCGACCTCGGCCTCGGCCAGGTCGGCGACCACCTGCTGGTAGCCGCGCAGCGCCGCGCCGTGGAAGGCCGGCATCAGCAGTCGCCGGACCCGAACGTGGGTGTCCTCGTCGACCAGCAGCACCGAGTGCTGGCCCATGATCGGGCCGAGGATGACGTTGCCCTCGCCGGCGTGGAACACCGAGGCCGGGCCGGTGAAGACGGTTCTGATGTCCGCCGGCCGGGCGAGCACGATCAGCCGGCGGTTCCTCGGCGCCATCCGGACGGTGAAGATGTCGCCGTAGCGCCGTCGCAGCAAGGGCAGCAGCCTCGGCCGGTACTGGCCGAACAACAGGGTCTGCACCACGACCGGCCAGGTCGGTCCGGGTGGGAGCGCGGCATCGACCGTCTTGGGCAAGGTCGGTGTCGTCACCATGATCCGCCTCCGCGACGCTGGCTGTTACCGCGATTCTATACGCTTGTATATATCCGCTGTCCAGCCTGCGGCTAGGATTGCTCGGTGGGCCATCGGGAACAACTGCTCGCCGCCGCGCGCCAGCTGCTACAGGACAAGGGCTATGCCCGGATCACCACGCGCGACCTCGTCGCGGCCTCCAACACCAACCTGGCCTCGATCGGCTACCACTTCGGCTCCAAGGCCGAACTGCTCAACGAGGCCATCGGCCTCATCCTCGCGGAGTGGACCGAGCAACTGGCCGAGATCGCGATGGCCGACCCGAGCGCGTCGCCCATCGAGCGGGGCGTCTCGGCGTGGACCGCGATGCTCGAACAGGTCCGCAGGCGCCGCACCATGTCGCTGTCCTTCACCGAGGCACTGGCCCAGGCCGAGCGCAGCCCACGACTGCGTGAGCAGTTCGCCGAGCACTACCGTCGATGCCGGGCCCAGGTCAGCGCGCTCGTCGCGGTCTCACTCGGCGCGGGCATCGCGGCCGAGGACCCGCGCTGTTCGGCGATTGCCAGCTTCGTCATCGCCGCCTGCGACGGGTTCGCCGTGCAGTGCCTGCTCGACCCGGACGACGCGCCCGCCCCCGACCAGCTGCGCGCCGGCCTCGCCGCACTGTTCGCGGCGTCCTTCCCGCAGCTGGCCGGCCCACCGGTCTCGCTGCCGATCACCCCGAGCGGGATCGGTAGCTGAGCAGGTCGGGGAGGAGCCGGCCCGCGCGGTCGCGCTGCGGGCGGTCGTGGAATGCTTGCGCACCGTGAACGACAGGCCCGACAGTGCGCCGTTGCGTGCCGATTCCATTGTGGTCGCCGGGGATCGGATCAACTACTGGCGCAGCGACACCGAGCACGCCGACACCGTGCTGCTGCTGCACGGCCTCGGTGGTGACCACCGGGGCCTGGCCGAGGTGGCCGCCGGGCTGCGCGGGGTGAACGTGCTGATTCCCGACGTGCCCGGCTACGGCGATTCGGCGCCACTGTCCCAACCGCACGGTCTGGCCAACTACGCGACCTCGGTGGAGGGCCTGCGCACCGGCCTCGGTCTCGGCCCGGTGCACCTGCTCGGCCATTCCCTCGGCGCGTCCATCGCCCTGCTGCACGCCGCCGCCTTTCCCGCCGCGCTGCGCAGCCTGTGCCTGGTCAACCCGGTGTCCACCGCGAACAACACGACCGCGAACCTCGGCAAGATCTACTACCGGATCGCCGCGGCCCTGCCCGCGCCGCTGGCCCGGTTCTGGCTGGCCAGCAAGCCGGCCGTGTACATCGCGGACGCGATGATCATGGTCACCAGGGACAAGCGGGTGCGCAGGCGAATCCTGGAGGAGGACTACGAGAACTACGCGCGGGCCAGCATTCCGGCCATGATCGAAAGTTTCCTGAGCTACTACGACACCCGGTTCGAGGCGCGTGCCGCCACGATCACCATCGACTCCCTGCTGATCACCGGCGACGCCGACCGGATCGCGCCCCCCGAGTCCGTCTCCGCCCTCGGTGCCGCGATGCCCTCGGCGCAGGTGCGAATCCTGCCCGGTGCCGGCCACCTGCTGCCGATGGAATCGCCTGCCGACGTGGCGACCCTGGTCAACGAGTTCCTCGCCGAGCACGTCGAGAGCGCGCACGGCAGGTCAACGGAATCGGTTTAGCTGAGATCGGGTACAGTGGTTTCCGCTGAAGGGGAGTAGCTCCGCTGCCGGTGGATCGACATGCTGGCGTCGCAAGACGCCCGGTTCCCGGAGTCCGCGTCGTAGGTTCGCGTAGTCGCGAGTCACGCCGTGGGTGAGCGAGACCTTCCGCTGACTGACCATTGTGAGATGGCCGGCGCGGAAGCATCCCCGATGATGTTCACCAGCCGGCCGGAAAGCGGAGCAACGTGCACCCGGTACTGCTGGCCACCGTATTCGGCGTCGTCTTCCTCGGCGAACTGCCGGACAAGACCATGTTCGCCTCCCTGGTACTGGCCTCCCGAGGCCGAGCCAGCCTGGTCTGGCTCGGCGCCGCGGGCGCCTTCCTGCTACACGTACTCATCGCGGTCACCGTCGGCAGCGTGCTGTTCACCTTCCTGCCACACAAGGTGGTAGAGGTCGCCGTCGCGATAATGTTCCTGGTGGGCGCGATCCTGGCCTTCCGGGACACCGGCGAGGAAGACGCCGACGACAGCCCGGCCGCCCGACCGGGATCGCGAACCGTACTCACCGCGTTCATCGTCATCTTCATCGCCGAATGGGGCGATCTCACCCAGATCCTCACCGCGAACCTCGCCGCCCGCTACGACGACCCGCTCCAGGTCGGCATCGCCGCGGTACTCGCACTCTGGGCGGTCGCCGGCATCGCGATGGTCGCCGGCCGGCTGCTGCGCAACCTGCCGGTGGTCCTGTTGCGCCGGATCACCGGCGTCGTCCTGTTGGTACTCGCCGCGTTGGCCGCGCTGGACGCGATCGCCGGAATCAGCACGATCTTCTGACCCGACTCGCCAAGCACTTCCGACCCGACTCGCCCAACGCCAAATGAACCACGCGCGTTGGCAACGACATGAAACCACGCGACCGCAACGACTTTCCTGAATCCGGTCTGAATCCGGCCTGAATCCGGTCGTCCACGCCGCGCAAACGGATACCGGCTCACGTCATCCACGACCCACCCAAGTTATCCACATCGGACGGCCCCATCCACAACCCACGCTATCGCCCTTGGTCCCGCGCCCCATCGCCGATAGGCTGGAGCAGGGCCGCTTCCCCCTGGGATGGGCGGGGGCCTGACCGGCGCCGGATTTTGTTTCTGTTGCTGGGTTTGCGTAGGGTGCCGATGGTCCCACCCTACGCGCCTGGCTCGGCAGCCTGACCTTCTGGCGGCCCACCGCGCTGGACACCCTCGGCGTCGCCGCTGGTATCGCCGGTACCATCCGCCGAACTCATCCCCGGTTCGCCTACGCCCGACTGTCCGGGGTGCCGGGGAGTGCTGGACCACCCGAGTGCCTGTCAGTCGTAGTAGCCGGAGAGGTCGGCGATGACGGTGCAGCGGAAATTCGACCCGATTGCGCCAAACATGTTGTGGGTAGCGGACTTTACGTATGTCTCGACGTGGTCGGGCTGGATGTATGTGGCGTTCGTGATCGACGCGTTTTCCCGACGGATACTCGGGTGGCGGACCTCCACGGCGATGACCACGCCGCTGGTCTTGGACGCGGTCGAGCATTTGGTCCATCACAACGACCGCGGCGCCCAGTACACCTCGATCGCGTTCACCGATCGCCTGGTCGAGGCCGGGATCGATGCCTCGGTGGGTACGACCGGTGACAGCTACGACAACGCGTTGGCCGAGACGATCAACGGGTTGTACAAGACCGAGTTGATCAAACTGCAGGGGCCGTGGCGGACCGTAGGTTCAGAAATAGCCGCCGCAGCGTCTGGCCTGCGGGGCATGTGTGAGCGCCGACGGCGAGACCGGCACCCAACCGCTGCACCGGCTACAGCGGCCGAATGGGTGGACCTGGCTCACCGCCTGCCTTGGTCCAGCAGGCCGGCGAAAGCCGAGGCGCCAGGGCCGCGAGTGGGAGCTAGATGAGGGCTCGTTCGGGATGGGTGGGGGTGTGGTCGGGGGCGGGTTTGGTGGCTCCGTTGGTGGATTTGCGTAGGGTGTCGGCGATCAGGACGAGAGCGTAAACGCCTGCGGCGACGGCGAGGATCGCGAAGCTGGGGGGGATGCGGGAGAACAGGGCGCTCAGCACCAATCCGACCCACATCTCGACGACGGCCAGTCCGGCGGCGAGGGCGAGGCCGAGGTAGGGGCGGGTGGTCAGCCGGTGCGCGGTGCCGGCTGGGGCGGCGAGCAGGCCGAGTAGTAGTAGCGCGCCGGCTGCCTGCGTCGCCTCTGCCGAACACGCTCCCACCAGTACCAGGAAGACGTAGCCGAGCAGTCGGACCGGTACGCCGTGGGCTGCGGCGACCGCCTCGTCGATGCTGCTGAACAGTAGCGGCCGGGCGATGAACAGCAGGATGACGCAGATCGCCGCCGCGATCCAGGCCGCGGTGACCGCCTGGCCGGCACTGATGCCGAAGATCGAACCGAACAGGATGGTGACGCCCGCGGTGCCGTTCGCGGTGCTGCGCGAGGTGGTGTAGACGGTCAGGAAGAAGACTCCGAGTCCGAGCACCCAGGCGAAGATGTTGCCGATCACCACATCGTCCGCGCGGCCCCTGCGGCCCAGTGCGCCGAGCAGCAGCGCGACCGCGACGGTCCCGACGAACAGTCCGATTCTGGGGTCGATCCCGAAGGCCAGCGCGGCCAGCGCGCCGGTGAACGCGACGTGGCTGAGGGCATCGCCGGTGAACACCTGCGCCCGCAGCACCAGGAAATAGCCGACCAGTCCGCAGGCCGCCGCGATGGCGGTGCCGGCCAACAGGGCGTGCCGCATGAAGTCGGTGGTCAGCAGGCTGATCATGCCGTGCTCCAGCTCATCCGCAGCCGGGGCAGCCCGAGCCGGATCGCGTTCGCCAGTACGTACAGTACGAACGCGAAGGTGGTCACGAAGAAACCGATCGGGTACTGCGAGTAGAACGCGACCCCGAGCCCGAACCAGGTGACCAGCACCCCGATCAGCATCGACAGTACGAGACTGAGGCCGGGCCGCGCGGTGAGCACCTGCGCGGTCGCCGCCGGCATCACCAGCAGCGCGAACACCAGCAGCGCGCCGGTGAGCTGGCTCGCCTCGGCAACGGCGGCGCCGAGCAGCACCAGGAACACGGTGGCCAGCGCGCGCACCGGAACCCCGCGCGCGGCGGCCACGTCCGGGTCGATGGAGGCGAACAGCAGCGGGCGGCCGATCACCGCGAGCGTGCCCAGCGCCAGCACCGCGACGATCAACAGGATCAGTACCTCGTCGTCGGTGACGCCGAGCAGGCTGCCGAACAGCAGCGCGGTGATGCCGTCGAGAAAACCCTTGTACAGCGCGACGAACAGGAAACCGCAGGCCAGCGCGAACGCCTGCACGGTGCCGGTCACCGCGGACTCCTCGCTGTGCCCCCCGCTGCCGGTCCTCGGCCGGGCAGCGATCACCAGGGCCGCCGCGATACAGAAACCGAAGTAGCCGTAGGCCGTGCTCACCCCGATCAGCGTGGCGCCGGCCGCGCCGGGGAAGCTGACCATCGCCAGGCTGTGGCCGGCGAAGGACTGCTTGCGCAGCACCATGAACCAGCCGATCGCGCCGGCCAGGATCGCCACGATGGTGCCGGCGCGGAACGCGGTGACCATGAACGGGAAGGACCACAGTTCCTGGATGTCGGTGAGCAGGTTCCAGCTCGGGATCGGACTACCGGGCGGCATCGCTGCCCCCGGCCGGGTGGTGCCCCTCGCCCGCCGAGCCCTGTCCGGCCCCCTCGTGCTCCTCGTGCCGAGGACCGTCCTGGTGCCGGTTCACGTGCACGGCCGGCGCCTCCGGGTTACCGACCACGACCAGCCGACCGTCCGAAGTGGTCAGCACCTCGACCGTCGCGCCGTAGAGCCGGCTCAGCGTGTCGCTGGTGATGACCTCGGTCGGCGTGCCGCTGATCGCCTCGCCCTGCGCGAAGTAGACGACCCGGTCCAGATAACTCAGGATCGGGTTGACGTCGTGCGCGACCATCAACACGCTGACGCCCTCCCGCCGGCAGATCTGACCGACCAGCGCCGCGATCCCGCTCTGGTTCGGCAGGTCCAGGCTGTCCAGCGGTTCGTCCAACAGCAGCACCGAGGGCCGCCGGACCAGTGCCTGAGCGATCAGCAGCCGCTGCTGTTCACCCCCGGAGAGCTGCCCGATCGGTCGGTGCGCGTAGGCACTCGCGCCGACCAGGTCGATCACCTCGGCGACCCTGGCCTGCGCCGCCTTGCGGCGAGCCACGCCGATCCAGGGCAGCGGCAGCCCCCACCGGTCGCCATCCAGGCCCAGCCGCACCACGTCGACGCCCCGGATGCGCAGCGCCGGGTCGAAACTGCGGCGCTGCGGCAGATAGCCGACCCGGTGACTGGCCTGCCCCGGCTCGGCGCCCAGCACCCGGATGGTGCCGGACGCGGCGGGCAGCAGGCCGAGCACGATC
>CAJCJE010000313.1 GCA_903970565.1 Candidatus Melainabacteria bacterium
CGGTGGCCTCCTGGATGTCCCGGATGGAGTGCCCGACCCAGTTCTCGTGCAGCGGCAGCTGCATGACCGCCACGGTGCCGCTTGGATCGCGCCAGGCCGTGGCGCCGGTGTCCGGCAGCAGGGAGCGCAGGAACCGGTCGGTCGTCCAGGGCACCGTCGCCACCGTCGGAATGCCCAGCCGCTCGTACACGGCCGCGCGCCGGGCGTCGTAGATCCGGGCGACCACGTGCGTCACGCCGAAGGTCTCCCTGGCCACCCTGGCCGCGATGATGTTCGAGTTGTCGCCGTTGGACACCGCGGCGAAGGCGCTGGCCCGGTCGATGCCGGCCTTGCCGAGCACCACCCGGTCGAATCCGACCCCGACCACCTGCTGACCGCGGAACTCGGCGCCGAGCCGGCGGAACGCCTGCTCGTCCTTGTCGATCACGGACACTTCATGGTCGAGTCGCTCCAGTGCCAGGGCGAGGGATGACCCCACCCGGCCGCACCCCATGATCACGACGTGCACCAACGGCCTCCTCTGCGATGTGCGCAGACGGTATCGAACACCAGTTGCGACGGCTGTGCGTCCGTGCCCCCAAAACGAGACCCGGATCACTCTGCCGAAACTACCCTGATCGCTGTCCGGCTGACATCCGCTCTCTGCAACCCGATCACCACGTGGTGAGACGAACTGTCCGGCGCCCTGGTCCGCCTGCGAGCAGTTGCGCAACCGCGCGCCGTCTTCGCGTTGTCCGGCCGCAACCAGCCAGGGCTGATCGTCTTGAGTCCAGATTGCGCCACGCCACCGCGGAACCTTCTACCTTGACAGGATCTCGTCGTCGACCGCGCGAATGCGCTCACGGGCGATGCCTTCGACCCCTGAACTGTTCGTTTGCTTTGGCTGGCAGCGGATGTTCGACCTCGTCGAGTGCGACGGTCGAGTGCGACGTCAACAGGTGGTACCGAAACCTCGAGATCGTTGCGCAGGCAGTACAACGTGGGGCGTGTGCGATGGTTCATCGTGGTCAGCGCGTTTCGCGCACGCCGCCCAGTTCATCGATACGTTCTACGGTCAAACCGGTCAGCATGGCGAGTCGGGACCGGTTCGAGCCATCGAGCGCAGCCATTGCTTCTTGCATTTTCTGTCGAATCTCTTCCTGTCGGATCTCCAGATAGACCTGTACTGCCTGGGCAACCAGTTCTTTCTTGGTTAAACCAAGGAAGTGTGCCCCGTTCGAGATGAGCTGGTCGATCTCTGGATCAACTTTCAACGGCGACAACGGCACTCCCACCACCTCCTGTTCAGGTACCCTAAGGTACTCGGGTACCTGGGAGTGGGCAACGTGGTGTCACGACGTCGGGTTCAGCCGGCACTTGGCACCGCCTTGCCCAAGCAGGGAACCAAGGATCTCACCGCAACTGGTTTTCGGGCGGGCCACCACGGCGCGGTCGAGGCGCCTAACCTGTGCAACCGTGCCCAAGTTCACGACGGCAGCGAAGCGGCTGCTGGTTGGCCGGCCAGTGTCCAGCGACCGGCTGGCCCACACGTTGTTGCCCAAGCGCATCGCCCTGCCGGTGTTCGCATCCGACGCGCTCTCCAGCGTCGCCTACGCGCCGGAGGAGATCTTCCGGACGCTGAGCATCGCCGGCCTCTCGGCGTACAGCTTCGCACCGTGGATCGGCGTGGTGGTCGCGGTGGTCATGCTGACCGTGGTCGCCTCCTACCGGCAGAACGTGCACGCCTACCCCAGCGGTGGTGGCGACTACGAGGTTGCCACGACCAACCTCGGCGGCAAGTTCGGGTTGACGGTGGCGAGTGCGCTGCTGGTCGACTACGTGTTGACGGTCGCGGTGTCGACCTCGTCGGGTATCGCCAACATCGGTTCGGCCATTCCGTTCGTCGCGCGGCATCAGCTGCTGTTCTGCCTGCTGGTGCTGACCCGCTGACCGCGGCGAACCTGCGCGGCATCCGGGAGTCGGGCGCGGCGTTCGCCATCCCGACCTACGGGTTCATGATCGGCATCTTCGGCATGGTGATCTGGGGTGTCGTCCGCGCGCTGGCGGGTGCGAACCTGCGGGCGGAGAGCGCCGGGTTCCACCTCGCGGCCTCGGACACCTCGCTGGTCGGTGTCGCGTTCGCGTTCCTGATCCTGCGCTCGTTCTCCTCCGGCTGTGCCGCGCTGACCGGCGTCGAGGCGATCAGCAACGGCGTGCCGGCCTTCCGCAAGCCGAAGTCCAAGAACGCGGCGACCACGCTGCTGCTGATGGGCACCATCGCGGTCTGCATGTTCATCGGCATCATCATTCTGGCCCGGCTCACGCACATCAACTTCGCCGACGACCCGGCCACCCAGCTCATCGGCGCCCCGGCCGGCTACCAGCAGAAGACGATCGTGGCGCAGATCGCGGCGGCGGTGTTCAGCAACTTCACCCCGGCCTTCTACTACGTCTCGTTCGTCACCGGCATCATCCTGGTGCTCGCCGCGAACACCGCGTTCAACGGCTTCCCGGTGCTCGGCTCGATCCTGGCCCAGGACCGCTACCTGCCGCGTCAGCTGCACACCAGGGGCGACCGGCTGGCCTACAGCAACGGCATTCTGTTCCTGGCGATCTTCGCCGCGGTGCTGATGATCGCCTTCGACGGTGACGCGACCCGGCTGATCCAGCTCTACATCGTCGGCGTGTTCGTCTCGTTCAACTGTAGCCAGGCCGGCATGATCCGGCACTGGAACCGGTTGCTGCGCAAAGAGACCGACCCGGCCAAGCGGCACAAGATGCGGCGCTCGCAGACCATCAACGCGATCGGCCTGTGCTGCACCGCGATCGTGCTGGTGATCGTGGTGATCACCAAGTTCCTGGCCGGCGCGTGGATCGCGATCGCCGCGATGATCGCCTTCTTCGTGATCATGCAGTCGATCCGCCGGCACTACGACCACGTCGCCGAGGAACTCGCCACCAGCGACGAGCACGGCCTGCTGCCGGCTCGCAACCACGCCGTCGTGCTGGTGTCCAAGCTGCACCTGCCGACCATGCGTGCGCTGGCCTACGCCAAGGCGACCCGGCCGGACACGCTGACCGCGGTGACCGTGAACGTCGACGAGGCGGACACCAGGACCCTGCTCGCGCAGTGGGAGGGCAAGGACTACAAGGTCCCGCTGACCGTGGTCGAGTCGCCCTACCGGGAGATCACCCGACCGGTGATGGACTACGTTCGGCGACTGCGCACGGACAACCCGCGCGACGTGGTGACCGTGTTCATCCCGGAGTACGTGGTCGGGCACTGGTGGGAGCAGTTGTTGCACAACCAGAGCGCGCTGCGCCTGAAGGGCCGGCTGCTCTACCAACCGGGCGTGATGGTGACCAGCGTGCCGTGGCAGTTGGCGTCCTCGGCCAAATCCTGGGATCGTGCCAGGCGGGCCCGGCAGCGCGCGCTGCTGACCGCCCCCGGCGCGGTGCGCCGCGGTCTCGACCCCACGTCGGCACGGAGCCGGCCCGCCCCCACGGCGGAACCCACCCCACCAGCGGAAACAGAAAAGACTCAATGAGTAGTAGCAGTGTCGTCACGGAGCTGAACTGGCTCGCCCGGCGTTTCGAGGTTGAGGTCGGCGCGGTCGCGCACGGCGGACACTGCGTCGCCCGCGCGGAAGGCCGGGTGTTGTTCGTCCGGCACGCGCTGCCGGGGGAGCGGGTGATCGTCGAGGTCACCGAGGATCGCGGTGGCTCGTTCTGCCGGGCCGACGCGGTCGAGATCCTCACCCCGTCCCCGGATCGGGTGACGCCGCCGTGTGCGCTGAGCGGGCCGGGCGGTTGCGGCGGCTGTGACTGGCAGCACGCCTCGCCGGCGGCGCAGCGGGAACTCAAGGCGTTCGTGGTGGCCGAGCAGTTGCAGCGGCTGGCCGGGCTCGAGACCGAGGTCGTGGTCGAGGAGTTGCCGGGCGGTTCGCTCGGCTGGCGCACCCGGCAGCGGCTCGCGGTCGACAAGGCCGGCCGGGCCGGCCTGCGGGCCCACCACAGCCACCGGATTCTGCCCCTGGCCGACAACGGCTGCCCGATTTCCGTGCCCGAGTTGTTCGGCGAGGTGCTGACCACGCCGCAGCGGCCGGACACCGAACTGGAGGTCGTCCTCGACGACGCCGACGAGCAGCACGTCGCCAGCCTGCAACCGGTGCCGACCAAGAGCAACCGGGGCACCAGGAAGTTCCGGACCCAGTGGCTGCGCGGCGGCACCGCGCGGCAGCGGGCCGTCGGCCGGGACTGGCGGCTGCACGCCGACGGGTTCTGGCAGGGCCATCCGGCCGCCGCGCAGACCCTCGCCGAGGTGGTCGCCGAGTTCGCCGCGACACCGGTCGGCGGCAGTGCCTGGGACCTCTACGGC
>CAJCJE010000314.1 GCA_903970565.1 Candidatus Melainabacteria bacterium
CGGCAGCGCGGCGAGCAGCGTCGTGACCCGGTCGCCGAGGGCCGTGTCCGCGACGGCTTGGAGCGAGGTGGCGTCCACGGGGTCCTCGGTCCGGCCGTCGCGCCCCGGCGACCCCGCCGGCCGCAGGCCCGCACCAGCGCCGAACCGGTCGAGATGGGTGAGTACGGCGTGCAGGATGGCCGGGTTGCCGCCGGTGACCGTGGTGACGACGCGGGTCAGCTCGTCGTCCGGCGTGGTGCCCGAGGAGGCGAGCACGGCGTGGACGCCCTCGGTGCTCAGTGGGGGCAGGCGCAGCAGTCGGCGGGCGACGACGTTGGTGTCGTTCGCGGGCAACGGTTCCTGGCCGATCCGCGAGCCGACGGGCGCGGAGCCGACGTTGGCGGCCACCACGATCATCAGTGGCACGTCGCGCAGCCGCCGGTCCATCGCCTGGAGCCAGCGAGCGGAGTACGGGTCGGCCCAGTGCGCGTCGTCGACGGCGAGCAGCAGGGGACGCTCGCGGGCGATGGAGAAGAAGTCCCGACACAGCAGGGGAAGCAACTGCGCGTCGGGCGCGGGGTCGGTCCACACGTCACGAGTCCACAGCGGACAGTCAACGGGCATCAGCGAGCTGAGCAGCTGCGACACGATGCCGTAGCGCAGGTCCGCCTCCGCCGGTGAACCCTGCGCGGACACGACACGGATGCCACGCTGTCGTGCCGCCGCGCCGATCAGCCGCAGCAGCGCGGTGCGCCCGGTGCCGGGCATCCCCTCCACCGTGACCCTGGACGGTCGGCCCGCACCGAGCCCGTCGAGCAGGTCGTGCGCGATCGCCAGCTCGCCCTCGCGTTCGACCAGCACGTCCCCGGTGGCCTCCCCTGGCCGGCGCCGCCCGCCGCCCCAGACGCGGACAGGCGGGCGCACTGCGTCGTTCACCGTCTCTGCCAACTCTCCAGAAGCGGACGAGTGGTCGGTGTCTGACCCGACGAGCCCGGCTCGTCGGGAGCGGTGAGCGCCCCGGCGAGTTCGGGACGCCCGGACACGCCGAGCTTCCGGTAGGCGTTGGTCAGGTGCGTCTCGACGGTCCGCACCGTCACGAACAGCGTTTCCGCGATCTCCCTGTTGCGGCTGCCCTGCGCGGCCATGTCCGCGACCCGGCGTTCGCCGCCGGTAAGAGTGTCCACACTGGACTGGAGGGTGCGCCGCAGCCTGCCACCCGCGGTGGTGTGCACGCGACCCGCGGCGACCGCGAGCCCGTTCGCGCCGCACCTGGTCGAGATCTCCATGCTGGCGCGCAGGTGGTCGCGGGCGGCCCGCGTGTCGTCGACGCGCAGCAGCGCGATGCCCAGCCGCAGCTCCGCGTGCGCGAGGCAGAGCTGGGCCGGGCTGGCGGCGAGTTCCGCCACCGCCTCGGTGAGCGCGTCGACCGCCCTGGTCCCGGTGCTGATGACGCCGGCGGCGAGTTGGGCGTACCCGAGGGCGCGCGGCGTGCCCCAGCGGTGGGCGAGGTCCCGGCCGCGCTCGACCAGCCCCTCGGCGGCGGCGGGCCGGCCCTGCTCGGCGAGGATGCAGGCGGCGTCGATCCACCACGGCGCGAACACCGGGTTGGTGATGCCCGCGTCGGCGAGGCCGCGTCCGCACCGGCGCAGGTGGGTCAGTGCGCCGTCGAGGTCGCCGGCCATCCAGCGCGCCCGCGCCCGCGCCAGCAGGTAGGGGTGCCATTCCCAGACGAGGTCGTCGAAACCCGGCCGGCGGATGCGGTCGAGTTCCACCTCGGCCCGCTCCGGTTCGCCGCGCACGACGAGCATCAGCGCGAGCACCGTCCTCGACCGCGACGCGACGGACGCCCACGACGCCTGTCCCGACATGGCGAACACGGTCTCGACATCGGCGGCGGCCTCGTGCAGTTCGCCGATCGAGTAGCGCAGCATGGCCCTCGCCGACAGCGCGGTGCAGTGCGTCCGTGCGCACCCCCCGTCCCTGCTGCTGTCGGCAACCCAGTCGAACGCGGCGAGGGCCGCGTCGATCTCGTCGGCGTAGTGCAGGGCGCGCCCGGCGCTGAGCATCGCGGCATCGCTGGTGCCGGCCCGCACCCGCGCGGCGCGCTTCGCCAGGGTCGAGACGTAGGCGGCGGGGTGCGTGTCCGATCCGGCCAGTACCGCCATCATGCCGAGCAGTTGGCGTTCGCCCGGAGTGCGACCCGATGGCGCCGTCATCTCACGTGCCCGCGCCCGCACGCTCTCGATGGTGGATCTCTCCTCGCAGCCCGCGATGAACAGCGCCGACTCGACCAGCGCCCGCAGTTCGCGGTCCGCGGGGCTGGCCTGCTCGTCGAGCACCTTGGTCAGGCCTTCGAGCGCTTCGCGCAGCACCCGGGTGCCCTCGGTGGCCCGGTGCGCGCCGAGGGAGGAATGGCTGAACTGCACGGCGATGACGGCCTTCGCCCTGGGATCGGTGGTCGCGGCAATGGCGGCCCGCAGCTGGACCAGCGCCGCCATCGGGTCGAGCTGGGCGAGGGACCGGGCCAGGTCGACCTGGACGCACGCTCGCGAGGGCCCGTCGAGGGTGGCCGCGTCGAGCACCCGCTCCAGATAGCACACCGCGGTCTGGAGCGCGCCGCGCCGTTCGGCCCTGACCGCGGCGTCGCGCAGCACCCCGACCATCCACGGCTCGCTCAGTTCCGGCAGGGCAAGCAGCTGGCGGGCAACCACTTCGGAGGAGCGGCCCGTATCGTTGAGCAGGCGCGCGGCCGCCACGCGCAGCCGCCACGCCTGCGTGTCCGACAGCCCGCGCAGCACGGCGGAGCGCACCGAATCGTGGGCGAAGACGAGGTTGTCCCGCGCGAGAACGTCGATGCGGCGCAGCGCGTCGACGGCCTCGACGACCAGGAGCGGGGGCACGTCGGCCAGTCCGCCGATCAACTGCGGGCAGAGCCGATCGAGCGCCCCGTCGAGCACGGCGATGGCCGTCGACACCGCGCCCACGTACTCCGGCTGGCACGCGAGGTGGTGAGCGGCGAGGATGCCGCCACCGATCCGCAGTACCTTCTCCACGCCGGCCGCGTCGGGGGTGACGCCCGTCCTGGCCAGCTCCCCGAGCAGCTGGACCAGCAGTAGCGGGGTGCCGCCGGTCACGTCGGCACAGGCGTGGACGAAGGCGTCGAACGCGGTGACGGACGACGCGGGCAGGGCCTTGGCGACCAGCTCGGCGGTCTCGGGCAGGCCGAGCGGGGCCGGGGTGAGCACGGTGGGCCCGGGGTGGGCCAGCAGCTCGGCGAGGATCGGGTCGG
>CAJCJE010000315.1 GCA_903970565.1 Candidatus Melainabacteria bacterium
CTCGGAATGACCGCCGCGCAGTTGGAGGCCGCCAACAACGCGGCGCTGGGCGTCGACTTCCGTGACGGCCTGCCCACCCTCGACCTGCCGACGTTGGTGATCAGCGGACGACACGACATCCTCAACCCGCCGGCAGCGGGCGAGCAGATCGCCAGTCTGCTCCCCCGCGCCCGGTTCGACGTCTTCGAGCACTCCGGCCATCTGCTGTCCTGGGAGGAGCCGCAGCGCTACGTCGAGATGATCCGCGCGTTCCTGGCCGAGGTGCATCCATTCGGAGTGACCGGAGGTTCGGTCATGTGAGCAGATCCGCGAGCCGCCACGGTGACGTCGATCCACGGCTCACGCACGTTCCGACCGTCAGGTCAGCGATTCGTCGACCTCACCGAGGGACTCGATGAGTTTCAGGTTGGCCGAGTAGTCGACCGGGCAGGCGATCACCGAGACCGTGTCGGCGGCCAGCGCGGTGCGCAGGGTGGGCAGCAGTTCGTCGGCGGCGGTGATCCGGTAGCCGGTCGCGCCGAAGCTCTCCGCGTAGGTGACGAAGTCCGGGTTGCCGAAACCGGTGTCCACGTTGTGGCCGATCTCCAGATCCATCTTCCAGCTGATCAGCCCGTAGGCGTCGTCGACCCAGATCAGGATCACGATGGACAGGTTGCGCCGCAGCGCGGTCTCGATCTCCTGCGAGTTCATCAGGAACGCGCCGTCACCGGTGGCGACCAGCACCTTCGCCTCTGGGCGGGCCAGTTTCGCGCCGATCGCGCCGGGCACGGTCCAGGACATGGTCGACAGACCGTTGGAGATCAGGCAGGTGTTGGGCTCGTAGGTCGGGTAGAGCCGGGCCATCCACATCTTCAGCGCCCCGGTGTCGACCAGGACGATGTCGGAACGGTCCAGCGCGGCGCGGGTGTCGGCGACGATCCTGGCCGGCGCCAGCGGGAAGCGGTCGTCGGCCTGTCCCCTGGTGAGTTCCTCGGCGAGCAGTTCGCTGATCCGCTCGTTTCGGTTGGACTCGAACCGCCTGCCGACGGCCCTGGCGACCGCGTCGAGGCTGCGACTGATCTCGCCGTGCAGTCCGACGGCGACGTCGTAGTGTGCGTCGACCTCGGCCGGGAACCGGTGGATGTGGATGATCTTCTTGTCACCGCGCGGGTTGATCCGGACCGGATCGAACTCCTGTAGCTCGTAGCCGACCGCGATGATCACGTCGGCCCGGTCGAAGCCGAAGTTGACGTAGTCGTGCCGCATGAACCCGACCGCGCCGAGGGTCAGCTCGTGGTCGTCGGGGAAGACACCCTTGCCGTGGAAAGTGGTCGCGACCGGGATACCGAGGGTTTCGGCGAAGCGCAGCACGGCGACGCTCGCGTTCGCCCGCGCGGCACCGTGCCCGGCCAACACGACCGGGTTCTTCGCCGCGTTGAGGATCGCCGCGGCTCGTTCGACCTGCTCGGCGGCGGGTTCGTCCGGTCGCGGCACGTTGATCCGCAGCGGCAGCAGCTCATGCGCGTTGTCGGCCTGCTCGACGTCCTCGGGCACCGCCAGATAGACCGCGCCCGGTCGCTCGGTCTGGGCGAGTTTGAACGCCTTCCGGATCATTTCCGGCACCGCGCCCGGAGTGGCGACCAGCGCCGCCCACTTGGTCACGGGGGCGAACATCGGCACCAGGTCCACGCTCTGGTGCGACTCCTTGAAGCTGCGGTTCATGCCGACCTGGGCCGACAACGCCAACAGCGGGGTGGAGTTCGTGGTCGCGTCCGCCGTGCCCAGCAGGAGGTTGATCGCACCCGGTCCGAGGGTCGCCGAGCAGACTCCGGCCCGGCCGGTGAGCCGGCCGTAGGTCTCGGCCATGAACGAGGCGCCCTGCTCGTGTCGGGTCAGCACGTAGTCGATCGAGGACCGCGAGATCGCATCGACCAGCCGGATGTTCTCCTCGCCGGGGATACCGAAGACGTGCTTGACCCCCTCGTTCTCCAGGCACTGCACGATCAGTTCGGCCACGGTGCGCGACGGTTCCACGCCTACGACCATAGTGAGCGCGGTCGGTTCCGGCTGGAAAACACGCGAGTGAGGTTGCTCATTGCCGGCCCGAGAAGGGTGCGCCTACCTGGCGTCCACCGGTTCGCGCCGCACGTCCCGCCGGGTGATCGTCAGGAACGCGACGAAACCGGCGATCACCAGTGCCAACACCAGGCTGACCGTGCCGTCGCCGACGTTCAGGCCGCCCGCGCCGGCCGGTTTGCCGAGCCAGTCGGCGATCGAGGCGCCGAGCGGCCGGGTCACCACGTAGGCGAACCAGAAGCAGAAGATCGAGTTCCAGCGCAGCCAGCGGTAGCCGACGGCCGGGATGAGGATGATCACCGCGAACAGCACGATTGACCCGGCATAGCCGAGGTTCAGCGTGGTCGCGGTCAGGTCGCCGGTCGCCGTGCCGAGCGCGAAGGTGGCCACCACGGTGGCCCAGTAGAAGATCTCGCGTCGGGGCGTGTCGATGCCGTGGATGGACAGCGTGTGCTCGGTTCGCTGCCAGAGCAGGAACACGGCCGCGAGCACCACCGCGTACAGCGCGGTCGAGACCACGTAGGGCACAGTGAATCCCACGTGCAGCACATCGGCGGCCATTGTGCCGAACACGCCGACCATCGCCACGGCCAGCCAGTACGCCCAGGCCCGGTAGCGGCGCATCGCGAACTGGACGAGGAGTGCCACCACGAACGCGACGAAGCCGAGCGCGACGGCCGGGATCGGCGTCAGCACGCGAACCAGGTAGTCCGAGGTCGACTCGCCCATCGCGGTGGACAGGCCCTTGATGATCCAGAAGTACGCGGTGATCTCCGGAACCCGCAGCGCTCTCCGAGCGGTAGACTCCGACAGACTGTAGGAGGTACTCATGCCGTCAGCATCCCATGTCCGGCCGGTCGGCTCGCCGCCGGCTCCGCCCGACGCCCTCGGGTGCGTTGGATGACCGGCGGTGCGTTGTTCGTCGCGGTGTTCCTCGCCTGCGTGGTCGAGGCCGTCGAAGCCCTGACCGTCGTACTCGCGGTCGGCACGACCAGGAGTTGGCGTAGCACCTGGCTCGGGATCGGCGCGGCGCTGGTCACGCTGGCGGTCATTGTCGCGATCCTCGGTCCCGCGCTGACCGTGATTCCGTTGGACGCGCTACGACTGGTCGTCGGCGGCCTGCTGCTGATCTTCGGATTGCAGTGGCTGCGCAAGGCGATCCTGCGCGCCAGCGGGCACAAGGCCACACACGACGAGGAGGCGATCTTCCACGCCCAGCGGGTCGCGGCCGAGGCGGCGGCCGACGCGAGCCGGGGCGTGATCACCGACTGGTACGCCTTCGTGGTCGCCTTCAAGGGCGTGTTGCTGGAAGGACTGGAGGTCGCGTTCATCGTGCTCACCTTCGGCGCCAACCAGCACGACGTTCCGCTCGCCGCGCTGGCCGCGCTGGCCGCGCTGGTGGCCGTCGCGCTGGTCGCGATCGCTGGTTTCGCCATTCGCGGCCCCTTGGCGCGGGTACCGGAGAACACCCTGAAATTCGTGGTCGGAATCATGCTCACCGCGTTCGGCACCTTCTGGGGCGCGGAGGGTGCCGGCGCGTCCTGGCCCGGCGCCGATGCCGCGCTGTTGGTGCTCGTGCCGGCCATCGCGGCGATCGCCGTCGGCCTGGTGCTGTTGCTGCGCGGCAGCCAGTTCGCGCAACGGCGACCGGCGGAGGCGACCCGATGATCGCGCGACTGCGTGCTTTCGGCGCGTTCTGCTACGACTTCGTGGTCGGCGACGACTGGCGGCTGGCGCTCGCGGTGGTCATCGCGCTCGGCGTGACGGTCGCCGTCGCGCATACCGGCGTGCCGGCCTGGTGGGTGTTGCCGGCGGCGGTCGTCGTGGTGCTGCCGGTGAGTCTGCTGGTCGCAGTCCGCCGAAAGTAGCCGTCGCCTACTCTCCGGAGGTCGTGCGGTCAGGCTTGTTCGTGGCGGCCACGCAGGACCGAGGCTATCGCGGCGACGGCGGCCATCACTGCTGCCGCGGTGAAGACGATGACCAGGCCGTGGTGGAACGGGCCGGAGACCAGTTGTGGGAAGAACTGGTTGCCGGTCAGCGCGTGCACGTTGTTCGCCGGCAGCGTCGTCAGCACTCCGCTCGGCGCCAGCAGGTGACTGATCGGGTTGTTGCCGAGGAACGTGGCGAACAGGGTACTGACCGGCGGCAGCGAGGCGACGCCGCTCGCGGTCGCGGCCGGCACGCCCTGGGCCTGTAGACCGCTGCTCAGCGCGTGCGGCAGCGTGGTGGACAGGCCGGAGATCATCAGCGAGAAGAACACCCCGATGGACAGTGCCGTGCCGGAGTTCTGGAACGTCGAGCGCATTCCGGACGCCACCCCGCGCTGCCCCGGCGACACGCTGCTCATGATTGCCGAGGTGTTCGGCGCGGAGAACATGCCCTGGCCGATTCCGCTGAGCAGCAACAGTCCGGCGAAGTCGACGTAGTCGAAGTCGACCGGCAGGATCAGCAGACCGACGAACGCGATCGCGACGATGACCAGGCCGCTGGTGGAGAACAGCCGGGCACCGAACCGGTCGGAGAGATAGCCGGCGAGTGGACCGGCAATGAGGAAACCCGCGGTGAGCGGCAGCATGTAGATGCCGGCCCACAGCGGTGTCCGCTCATAGGCGTAACCGTGTAGCGGCAGCCAGATGCCCTGTAGCCAGATGATCAGCATGAACTGGAGGCCGCCGCGCGCGATGGCGGTCAGCAGCGCGGCCAGGTTGCCGGCGGCGAAGGCCCTGATCCGGAACAGGGACAGCTGGAACATCGGCTCGGCGATCCTGGTTTCCGCGATGCCGAAGCCGACCAGCAG
>CAJCJE010000316.1 GCA_903970565.1 Candidatus Melainabacteria bacterium
GCGCCACGATCTCGCGCGAAGACAGCTGCTCCCTACCGCCCGGCCTCCATATCCGCGCGGCCACGCCCGCCACGATCCACACCTTGCTGTCGATGACCGCGCGCCAGCCACCGCACCGGGGCGGGCTGGGGCCGGTCCGCACCGTGGCCGCGCACCAGGCCGAACATCGACTGCTGTACTGGTGCAAGACCAGCAATCTTGCATGGCGCCTGCCGCAACTGCCGCCCGAGACCGACGTCCGCGTCCTGCTGCCCGCCGACGATGCCTTCGCCCCGCTGCGAGGGCGTCTCGCTGAGGCAGGGATCGAGCACCAGGCCATCGCCTACTGGGTGGAAGACGAAACCATCACCACCGTCGGCCCCGGCACCGCCTTGACCGAGCTGTCGGTCACCGCGACCCTGACTCGCGCCGGGGGCCTGCCCGCCGAGCGCGGCGGCACCGTGGCGAACCAGGCCGCCCACGACGCGCGCGATGCCTTCGCCAGCTGTGGGATGCCCACCAGCATGCTGCCGTCGACACTGACCCGCCGCCCACCTCGGCCGGCGATCTTGTGCCGCCCGACTGGCTGGACTATCTGCCCTTCCCCACCTTCAATCCCGCGCAAGCCCAGGCCGCGCCCGCCATCCTGGGCACCACCGGCCATCTCATCGTCACCGCCCCGACCGGTGCCGGCAAGACCGTCATCGGCATGCTCGCCGCGCTCAAAGCCATCCTCGCCGAGGGGCGCAAGGCCGCCTGGCTGGTCCCCCAACGATCCCTGACCGACGAACTCAAGCGCGAGGTCGCCTCCTGGATCCGGCACGGGCTCCGCGTCGAGATGCTCTCCGGCGAGTACAGCACCGACATCGACGCGCTGCGCGAGGCGGACCTGTGGATCGCCACCACCGAGAAATTCGAAGCGATCTGCCGCGCCAGCTCGCTCCAAACCGCCTTGGCCGAAGTCGGCTGCCTGGTCGTCGACGAGATCCACATGCTCGGCGCGACCACCCGCGGACCACTGCTGGAAGCGCTGCTGGCCCGCGTCCGCGGCGCCGACTCCCCGGTCCGGATCGTGGGCCTGTCCGCGACCGTGGCCAACGCCGCCGAACTCGCCGACTGGCTGCAAGCCACGCTCGTCACCACCACCTGGCGGCCCTCCCTGCTCACCTGGCAACTCCCCATGATCCCCGCCTCCGGTGACCGCGGCACCGAAGCCAGCCTGCGCACCCGGGTCACCGTCGACCTCGCCCGCCGCGTCACCGACGGCGCGGGCAGCGTGCTGGTGTTCTGCGGCAGCAAACGCAACGTCCGCGCCACCGCGCTCGCCCTAGCCACCGACCGCGGCGCGCAGACCAGCAACGTCGACCCCGACGACGTCGACCGCGTCCACGAGATCTGCGCCGCGGTCCGGATCGGCGTGCACTACAAAGACTGGGAGTTTCGCAACGAGGCCGAAGCCCGCTTCCGCGCCCGCGACTGGGACGTGCTCGTCGCCACCAGCACCGTCGCCGCCGGGGTCAACCTGCCGGCCCGCGCGGTGATCGTCCGCGACACCCAGATCGGCCTCGACGACATCGACGTCGCCACCGTGCTGCAGATGTTCGGCCGCGCCGGGCGCATCGGCGCCGGGGAACGCGAGGGCTGGGCGTATCTGATCACCAGCGAACTCGAACGGGCCAACTGGCAAGGCGCCCTGGTCGACGGCTACACCGTGTACTCGCAAATCCACGAAAGCCTGGCCGATCACGTGCTGGCCGAAGTGCTCCAAGGCCGCATCCAGACTCGTGCCGACGCCGAGCAGTGGTGGGTCCGGACGCTGTCGCATCACCAGGGCGATGACGACCTCGAACCCGTCACCGAGGCGCTCGACTTCCTCCTCGGCCAGGGCTACCTCGCCCCCGCTACCCGCGCCGACGACGGGGTGGCTGTCACCGATCTCGGGCGCCTGACCGCCCGTTTGATGGTCTCCACCGAGACCGGCGCCCGTCTCCGCGCCGAGTTCGCCGACAGCGCGGTCCCCCAGGACCCCGACGTCGCCGAAGACCTGCTCATTCGCCTGCTCGCCACCCGGGTGCCCGAACTGGCCTTCGCGCCCGTCGCCGAGCAACAACGCCCCACCGTCGCCACCATCCTCAAGGCCAACGGCTACCGCGACCGCATCCAACCCGCCACCGCGGTCAGCGGCCTGGGCTCCGCGATGGCCTACAACCCCGGCGACCTCGCCCGCGCCGCCCTGCTCCTGGTCGCGCACTCTCCCGAACTGTTCGCCCGGCCCGCCCGCGCTATCGCCGGCCTGCCCAGCAACACCGTGTTCCCGATCCTGGAACAAGCGCCGCGCTATCTCGCCTGGCTCGCCGCCCAGGGCCACCTGGCCACGGTCCACCCGTGGGTGGCGATCGTCGCGGCCGACCTCGGCCGCCGCACCCGCTGGCGTCGATGCGCCCCGCACCGCGGTGCAGGCCGCCTGCTGTGGATGTGCGAACAGATGGCCACCTCAGCGCTCGCGACTGACCTCGTCCCGAAACTGTGGCAGCAGGCCACCGCTCGAGGGATCACGGCACCGGACTGGCAGCAGACGACCCCGCCT
>CAJCJE010000317.1 GCA_903970565.1 Candidatus Melainabacteria bacterium
GCGCAGGAAGGCCGCCGGCCCGTCGGTGCTGGCCAGTACCTGGTAGGTCGCATCGTCCCGGCGCCGCAGCGCGCCGGAGATCGTGCCCAACGGCCCTGCCTCGAGGAACAGGACCGGGCCTTCGCCGGTGAACCGGGCCAGCAGCCGGTCGACCCTGGTGCCGAGGTCGGCGGCGTCGGTCCGCGCCTCGGCCGGTGAATCGGTCCGCGGATCGCGGCAGGCCGCGGCGATCGCCTCGGACAGGCTCACCCGGCCGGCGCTCGCGGCCAGTACGTGCTTACCGATGCCGTCCCCGACGGTGGCCGCGATCGGTAACCCGATGTGGCGAAGCCACCCATAGCAGGCGTAGCTGAACGCGAACCGTTCGAACCGTTCCGCCGTAGGGACAACGGCAGGGAGACCAGACCCGGCGCCCTCGGTCGGATCGATGCCGGCCGAGGCCGCCGCCTGGTGGCATTCCGCGTACAACTCCGCGAATCGCGGGTGGGCGCGGCGGAAGTCCGCGACCTGCTCGGGAGCTGGGGTGTCCGAACCGGACACCAGCAGCACCACGGTGCGCTCCGGCACCGGGCCGGTGGAGTCGACCGGCGCCGCGAGGGCCGCGCGCAGTTGCCCCAGATCGCCTGCGGTCACGCAGTGCCGGAAGGTGCCGTGGGCGCGCCCACCGACCAGGGTGCGCGCAACGTCGGCGATCGGCACGTCGGGGTGGTCGGCCAGCCAGTCGGCGAGCGCGGCGACGTTCTCCGCCAGCGCGGTGGCGCTGCGCGCGGAGACCGGGAACCAGCCGGCGCCCTCCGGCGCGGCCTGCGCGGGCGGTTGGGCAGGCGCCTCCTCCAGCACCGCGTGCACGTTGGTGCCCATGACGCCGAACGAGCTGACGCCCGCGCGGCGTACGCCGTCGACCGCCGGCCAGCAGGCCAGTTCCTGGGTGACCACGACCGCAGAGTCGTCGAAGTCGATCAGCGGGCTGAGCTTGCTGACATGCAGATTCGGGAAGAGGGTCTGGTTTCGCAGCGCCAGCACGGCCTTGACCAGCCCGACCAGGCCGGAAACGCTCCAGGTGTGCCCGAGGTTGGACTTGACCGACGAGATCGCGCAGCAGTGCTTTGCATCCGTCACCCTGCCGAAGGCGAGGTTCAGGGCCTCGATTTCGATGGGATCGCCGAGCCGGGTCGCGGTGCCGTGCGCCTCGACGTAGGAAACGGTGGTGGGATCGATGTCCGCCTTCTGCCAGGCGCGTTCGATGACCTCCGCCTGCGCTGCGCTGTCCGGCGCGGTCAGCGTGCTGGCCCGCCCCGCGACGTTGTTGGCCGCGATGCCCTTGATCACGGCGTGCACCACGTCGCCGTCGCGCACCGCGTCGCGCAGGCGCTTGAGCAGCACGACGACGACGGCCTCGCCTGATCCGGTGCCATCCGCGTCGGCGGAGAACGTCCGCGTCCGGCCGTCGGCGGAGCGAATGCCGAGGTCCAACTCGTCGCCGCCGGTCGGTTCACCGAACAGGTTGAGATTGGCGCCGCCGACCATCGCCAGATCGGCGTCGCCGAGCACCAGATCGTTGACGGCGTGGTGCACCGCGAGCAGCGCCGAGGAGCAGGACGAGTCGACCATCGCGGCCGCGCCGCGCAGCCCGAAGAAGCGGGCGATCCGGCCGGCGGTCGCCGAGACGTGCGTGCCCATGACCATCGTCACCTCGGTGACCCTGGCCAGCGCGGGATAGTCGAACCGGGTGTCGCCGAGATAGACCGATGTCCGGGTGCCGTTGAGCGAGTCCGGGTTGTAGCCGGCGTTCTCCACCGCCTGGTAGGCCGTCTGTAGCAGCAGGCGCTGTTCCGGCGCCATGTTGTTGGCCTCGCCCCTGCTGATGCCGAAGAAGGCGTGGTCGAAGGTGTCGATCTCCTCGATGTACCCGCTGACCTGGTAGTCGGTGTCCAGTGGCAGCGAGGTGCTCCGGCGGCGCGTTGCGGACAGTTCGCGGACGCTGTCCCGGCCGGTGCGCAGGTTGTGCAGGAACTGCGCCACGTCGTCGGCTTCCGGCAGCCGGACCGCCATGCCGATGATGGCGATGTCCTGGCGGTGCTCAGAACTCATACTCGACAACCTCGTTCTCGGTCCTGGCCGGTGCCGGTGCGACCAGTTGGGCCTGTCCGGCGATGGTGGGCAGGGCGAACAGCTGGGCCACCCGGAAGGTCTCCGGGAATGCCTCGTCCAGCAGGGCGAACAGCCGTAGCAGCCGCAGCGACGTGCCACCGAGGGTGAAGAAGTCGCGGTGGATGTCGGTCACCTGCTGGTCGAGCACGGTGGTCCAGATGTCCTGGATGGTCTGCTCCACGGCGTCGCGCGGCGCCTGGGCCGTGTCTGAGGCAGCATCCGGCTGCCAGTCCGGCGCGGGCAGGGCCGCCCGGTCGGGTTTGCCGTTGGAGTTGGTGGGAATCCGGTCCAGCTCGATCACCTTGGCGGGCACCATCGCCCTCGGCAGCCGGCCGGCGAGGTAGTCGCGCACGTCGTTGTCGAGGGGCGGGCCCGGCACGTCGGGCACGACGTAGGCCACCAGCCGGTATTCCGCATCGGAGGCTGGGCGATCGGCCACCACGACGCAGGCCGCCACCCGGGGGTGCCCGGCCAGTGCGTTCTCCACCTCGGCCGGGTGGACGCGGACGCCGTTGATCTTGACCTGGTGGTCCACCCGCCCGAGGACTTCCAGCAACCCGTCCGGGCGGAGCCGGCCGATGTCCCCGGTCCGGTAGAGCAGGTCGCCGTCGTCCTCGCGCGCCGGATTCGGCACGAACGCCGCCCCCACCGGTTCCCCGAGATAGCCACGGGTGCGGAACGGGGTGCGGATGACGATCTCCCCCGGTTCGCCGATGCCGCAGGGCACATCGCCGCGCAGCAGCACGGCCTGGCACTGCGGCAGGGGCGAGCCGACCGGCAACACGGCCGGCAGTGGGCCGTGCGGAACGGGGTAGGCGAACTTCGCCATCGTGGTCTCGGTCGGCCCGTAGAGGTTCACGATCTCGCCGCCGTCCACGACGGTGCCGCGCATCGTGTCCACCAGGGTGGCTTTCAGCGGCTCGCCGGCAAGGAAGGTCCAGCGCAGCGCGGGCAGCCGGGTGCCGGTGGGCACGTCGAGCAACCAGGACTGCAACACGGTCGGCGCCGCGTGCAGCACCGTGACGGCCTGGCGTTGCAGCCAACTGAAGACCGCCCGGCCGGCGACGGTGTCGTGTTCCTCCGGCGCGACGAGCGTGCCGCCGGAGACGAGCGCGAGGAAGGTGTCCCGCAGCATCACGTCGAACGACACGTTGGTCAGCTGCGCGCAGCGGTCCTCGGCGCCGATACCGAAGGTGTCCCGCTGCCACAGCAGGAAGTGGCTCAGCGCGCCGTGCCAGCCGAGCACGCCACGCGGTGTGCCGGTGGTGCCGGAGGTGAAGAACACGTAGGCCGCCCATTCCGGCGCCACTTCCGGCAGCGTCACCTCCTGCTCGGCAGGTGCCGAGAGCAGCAGCCCGGAGCGGCCGGCGACGTGGACGGTGCGCGGCCCGTGCGGCGCGGAGGCGAACGAGTGGCCCTCTGGTACGTCCACATCGGACTCGATGTGCACGAACATCGCCGGATTGCCAACGGAGAGCAGGTGGTCGCGGCGCCCCCGCGGCAGTTCCGGGTCCAGCGGCAGGATAGTGGCGCCGGCACGCAGCGCGCCGAGTAGGCCGACCACGAAGCCGATGCCGCGCGGCCCGCTGACCCCGACGACCTCGCCCGGCTGGCAGCCCGCCGCCACCAGGGACCGCGCGAGCTGCCCCGAGCGCTGCCACAGCTCGTCGTAACGCAGCGCGTCCTCGCCCTGGACGATCGCGATCCGTTCCGGTGCCGTGGCCGCGTGCGCGCCGATGAGCCGCGGCACGGGTGGCAGTTCGGGTTGCGGCAGCGCCGAGGTGAGGTCGACGGCGCCGGGCGCGGCCAGCGAGTAGGCGGTGACCGGCGCTCGCGGCGCGGCCGTCACCTGCTCCAGCAGCGCACCGAACTGCCGCAGCAGTTCGGTGATCCGCTCCGCCGAGAACAGGTCGGGGCGGTACAGCGCGTCGATCCGCAGGGCGTCCTGATCCTCGGCGACGTAGAGGGTCAGCGGGAATTTCGCTTCGGGTTCGAAGAACTGGCTCTCGAACTCGACCGACACCCCCTCGATCGAGATCGTCTCGCGCAGGTCGCCAAGATAGTTGAGCAGGACGTCGAAGATCGGCGTCCGGTCCGGTCGCCGGGCCGGATTGAGCCGCTCGACGAGTAGTTCGAACGGCGCGGCCTGGTGGTCGTAGGCCTCGCGTACCCGGGTGCTGACCTGTTTGAGCAGCTGATCGAACGGTAACGCGCCGGAAAGGTCGGCACGCAGCACCAGCGTGTTCAGAAACAGGCCGAGGACGTTCTCCAGATCCACGTCGGGCCGATTGGCCACGGGGAAGCCGACGACGACGTCCTGTTGGTCGCTCAGCCGCCCCAGCAGCACGGTCAGCGCCGCCAGGGTGACCTCGAACGGGGTCGTCGCGGTGGCCGAGGCGAGTTCGAGCATCCCGGCGCGGACCTGCGGCGGCACCATGACCGACGCCAGGCAACTCCCGGTGTCGGGCCCGGCGGCATCGGTGGGCAGCTCCAGTTGGGCGGCGCCGGAGAGCCGGTCCACCCAGTACCCCAGGTCCTGGTCGACGGTCGCGAGGCTGCCGGGGTGGTGCTGCGCGTCGACGTGGTCCAGATACCGCGTCGGCAGATCCGGCAGATCGACGTGCTCACCGACGAAACGCCGGTAGAACAGCGACAGCTCGCGCATCAGCAGCCGCATGGACCAGCCGTCCCCCGCGATGTGGTGCAGGGTCACCAGCAGGTCGTGGTGGCGCTCGGTCACCGCGAACAGCACGACGCGCAGTGGGGTTTCCTCCCGGAGCCGGAAGGGCCGGTTGTCCTCATCACGAACCGCGCGCTCGGCCTCGGCCCGCGCGGCGTCCGGGCCAAGCTCCCTGAGGTCACGCACGTCGAAGACCGGTCCGGCATCGGTGTGCGGTGTCTGGTAGAGCTGCCCGCCGTCGTCGCCGAAGGTGACCCGCAGCATCTCGTGCCGTTGCACCAGCGCGGCAACGGCCTGCCGCAGTGCATCGACGTCCAACTCGCCCGTGAGCCTGGCCAGTACCCGGATGTTGTAGGCCGCGCTGTCCGGATCGAGCATGTGCAGGAACCAGATTCGCTGCTGGGCGTAGGACAGCGGGTGCCGGCCGCGCCGGACGTCCCGCGTCGGCGGCCGGCCGGGATCGGTCGGGAGTTCGGTCGGGAGTTGCGCCGCGAGGTCGGCGACCAGCGTGGCCTGCGCGGCGATGGTCCGGTGGGTGAACACCGCCGCGGCGGTGAGTCGCACGCCGAACCGGCGGGTGATCCGGGAACTGAGCCCGAGCGCGCTGAGCGAGTGGCCGCCGAGGACGAAGAAGTCGTCGGTCGTGCCGATGGGTCCGTCCGGCAGCAGGGTGCGCCAGATCTCCAGCAGGTCCCGCTCGGTCTGGTTGCGCGGCGCCATCTGCTCCGTGGTGGCCGACAGCGTCCCGGACAGCGCCGCGAGCGCGGCCCGGTCCACCTTTCCGTTGCGGGTGACGGGCAGGGTGTCCAGGCGGTGGTAGCGGGCGGGCACCAGATAGGCGGGCAGGCGCCGCAGCAGC
>CAJCJE010000318.1 GCA_903970565.1 Candidatus Melainabacteria bacterium
CAGCTCGACCGCCGACAAGTCGGACGCCAGGCCGAAGACGGCAGCCGCGCGCGCCAGGCGGAAGGCCACCGACGCCGAGGTCCAGGCCGGCAAGGTCACGCTCAGCAAGGCCGACCGGGGTGAGGTGACCCGCAAGCGGGACACCCCCGAGAAGCGGCCCTCGTCGATCGTGCGGCTGCTCCGATTCCTCCGTGAGGTCGTCAGCGAGCTGCGCAAGGTCATCTGGCCCACGCGCAAGCAGCAGATCACCTACACCGTGGTGGTGCTGGTGTTCGTCGCGTTCGTCGTTGCGTTCGTCTCCGGCCTCGACTACGGGTTCACCAAGCTCGTGTTCTTGGTGTTCTCCTGACCGGTTCGCCCCGGTCGCCCGGAGCACGACAACGCAAGTGTAGGGAAAGGAAGCGAGACCGACTGTGACCTCCGAAGACAGCACGCCTGAGGGTCAGGACTTGACTGACCAGCAGGTCGATGAGCTGTTCGCCGAGCAGGTGGGCGGCGACGGACACGTCGAGCCGGTCGATGCCCAGGACGCTGCCGAAGCCGGGGACGGTGCCGCCGAGGACGGCGCCGACGCCGTGACCGAGGCCGACGCGACTGACACCGCCGACATCGACGCCGAGCCGGCCGACCCGGCCGAGGAGCTGCGTGCGGCACTGCGCACCGCTCCCGGTGACTGGTACGTCGTGCACTCCTACGCCGGCTACGAGAACAAGGTCAAGACGAACCTGGAGACCCGGATTCAGACCCTCGACATGGAGGACTACATCTTCCAGGTCGAGGTGCCGACCGAGCAGGTCACCGAGATCAAGAACGGCCAGCGCAAGCAGGTGCAGCGCAAGGTGCTGCCCGGCTACATCCTGGTCCGGATGGAACTCAACGACCCGTCCTGGAGCGCGGTGCGCAACACGCCGGGCGTGACCGGATTCGTCGGGGCCACCTCCAAGCCGTCCCCGCTGACCCTGGACGACGTGCTCAAGTTCCTGCTCCCGCAGGTCGCCGAGGACGCCAAGGCGTCGGCCGGCGGCAAGTCCAAGGACACCAGCTCCGCTGCCAAGCCGAGTATCGAGGTCGACTTCGAGGTCGGCGAGTCGGTCACCGTCATGGACGGCCCGTTCGCGACCCTGCCGGCCACGATCAGCGAGGTCAACACGGACAACCAGAAGATCAAGGTGCTGGTGTCGATCTTCGGCCGGGAAACCCCGGTCGAGTTGGCCTTCACCCAGGTCTCCAAGATCTGATCCGCAGCACGTCAGCACGGCGCGCCGGCCGGAATCCCGGTCGGCACCGCCCTGTTGTCATGGTGTGGTGTTGGTGAACAAAGTCCGGTCGGCGCGTGTGCCGAGCGGCGTGGGAGGGCCAGGCGCTGGTCCGCACCACAACTGATTCGAGAATGAGGAAACAGCCACAATGAAGCGCAGCAAGGCTTACCGGGCAGCGGCCGAACTGGTCGACCGGGACAAGCTCTACTCCCCGTTGGAAGCGGCCAACCTGGCCAAGGAGACGTCCAAGATCAAGCAGGACGCGACCGTCGAGGTTGCCATCCGGCTGGGCGTTGACCCGCGCAAGGCCGACCAGATGGTCCGCGGCACGGTCAACCTGCCGCACGGCACGGGCAAGACCGCCCGCGTCATCGTGTTTGCCGTTGGTGACAAGGCCGCCGAGGCCGAGGCCGCCGGCGCCGACGCGGTGGGCTCGGACGACCTGATCGAGCGCATCCAGGGTGGCTGGCTGGACTTCGACGCCGCCATCGCGACCCCGGACCAGATGGCCAAAGTCGGCCGGATCGCCCGCGTACTCGGTCCGCGTGGCCTGATGCCCAACCCCAAGACCGGCACCGTGACCCCGGCCGTCGCCAAGGCGATCACCGAGATCAAGGGCGGAAAGATCAACTTCCGCGTCGACAAGCAGGCCAACCTGCACCTGGTGATCGGCAAGTCCTCCTTCGGCACCGAGAAGCTGGTGGAGAACTACGCCGCCGCGCTGGACGAGGTGCTCCGCGCCAAGCCCTCCGCCGCCAAGGGCCGGTACCTGAAGAAGGTCACCTTCACCACCACGATGGGCCCCGGCATCCCGGTCGACCCGAACCGCACCCGCAACCTGCTGGTCGACGAGGCCTCTGTCTGAGATCGTTACGCGGCACGAGAACGGGGCCCATCCGACAGCGGATGGGCCCCGTTCTCGCGTGTTCAGCTGGTCAGCCGGTCGGAATCCCGGAGAACCCACCGGTCGGAATCGGCGCCTCGCTCGGCGGTCCCGGAGCCGTCGGCGGAGTCGTTCCCGGTGTCGTCGCGCCGGAGGTCGGGGTGGCGCTGCCGGCCGGCGCCGCGCACGGCCCCTGCGCGGCGTAGTCGGTGATCTCCCAGCCCTGGTCCTGTCTGGTCACGGTGAACGTGCCGAGCCGGGGTCCGCCGGTGACCGGGAAATCGCAGGAGGACACGGTCACCGTCGAGCCCGAGACCGGCGGCAGGTAGTCGCCCGGCGCCAACTGGGTGTAGGCGTCCTGGTCGGTGATCCGCGCGGTGATCCCGGTGACCGCGTCCTCGCAGGTCTTCGCGCCGAAGGCGAGCGCGAACTTCGCCGCCGCCGAGGTGGAGAAGATGTAGCAGGTTCGGCTCGGGGGAAAACCCTCCGCCGGCAGCCGGTAGACGTCCAGCACCGCGTCGTAGGGGCCGGTCGGCAGTTGACCACTGTCTCCTTTGGACTGTGGCAGGCCGGCGTTGTCGGTGCTGCCGGGATCGTTGCCGGAACCGAAGTAGTGCTGGATCAGCGCGGGCACGCCCCAGACGGCCAGGATGACCAGGATCAACAGGCCGGCCGCCCAGCGGACCGGGGTGCTGCGCAGGATCTTGCGCCACAGCGGCGGATTGGTGACCTTCTCGATCTTGGCCTGGCTGGCCCGGATCTCGGCGAGCTGGCTGCGCACCCCGGCCAGCTGCTCATGCACCTCGGACGGGCCGGGCGACGGTGCGCCGTGGAGTGGTGCGCCGTGGAGTGGTGCGCCGGGTGGCGGGAGCGAGGTGTCGACCGGGACCAGGCCGCCGCCCTCGGCGGTCCACGGCGGGGCCGGCGGTGGGTTGGTGCTCTGGGTGAGGCGCTGGAACTGTTGGAAGCGTTGGAATTCCTGGAACTGGCGGAACGTCTCCGGGTCGACCCCGACCGGCGGCACGTCCGGCAACGGCTCCTGGCCGGTCGGCTGGATCGGTCCTCGCGGCTGTTCGTTCTCGCCCACGTTTACATCATGCCGTGCCGGCCCTGCCACGGACTCCTCCCGTTGCCGGGGCGGCACGGACGCCTCCTCCCGGGAACGCGATTTGGTTTCTCGCCGGGACCTCACGTATCCTGATTTCTGTTCCACCGAAGACCGCTGGTCTTCCTACGTCCGGATCACACCGGGCCTGGGAACCAAGGCCCCGCGAACAGCGGGCGGCCCGCGCAGGATGGACGAGGCAGGATCACACGCGCCACCGCGCCGTTATCTCTCACGCCCCGTGCCGACTTGCGCACCGGGGCGTTCGTCATTTTCGGGGAACCGGCCAACAGGCCGGACGAAACGTGGCTAAAAGAGAGGAGGCGACCGTGGCGAAGCCCGACAAGGTTGACGCCGTCACCGAGATCGCGGACAAGTTCCGCGGTAGCTCGGCCGCTGTCGTCACCGAGTACCGAGGGCTCTCGATGGCGCAGCTTTCCAGCCTGCGTCGCAACCTCGGCGTCGGCGTCAGCTACCGGGTCGCGAAGAACACTCTGGTCAAGCGGGCCGCGGAGAACGCCGGTGTGCAGGGTCTTGAGGACCTGTTCGTCGGCCCGACCGCCATTGCCTTCGTCGACGGCGAGCCCGTCGACGCGGCCAAGGCGCTGCGTGATTTCGCCAAGGACAACAAGGCCCTTGTCATCAAGGGCGGTTACATGGACGGCCGCGCGCTGTCCGTGGAAGAGGTCACCAGGATCGCCGACCTCGACTCCCGCGAGGTGCTGCTGGCCAAGCTGGCCGGCGCGATGAAGGGCAACCTGTCCAAGGCAGCTGCCCTGTTCAACGCGCCCGTCTCGCAGATGGCCCGGCTGGCCGCCGCGCTCCAGGAGAAGAAGGCCGCCGAGGGTGGCGCGACCGCCGAGGTCACCGAGCCCGCTGCGGAAGCAGTGGACGCGGCAGCCGAGTAAGCGCCGAACACCAGAGCCTGACCCCCGTTTGAATCCCAGCGTCCTCGCCGTGCGAGGGCGTAGTAGTGAGGAAGGAACGCCACAATGGCGAAGCTGAGCACCGACGACCTGCTCGATGCGTTCAAGGAAATGACGCTGCTGGAGCTGTCTGAGTTCGTCAAGCAGTTCGAAGAGGTCTTCGAGGTCACCGCCGCTGCCCCCGTCGCCATCGCCGCCCCCGGCGCTGCCGGCGGTGCCGCTGCCGAGGTTGCCGAGGAGCAGAGCGAGTTCGACGTCGTTCTCGAGGCCGCCGGCGACAAGAAGATCCAGGTCATCAAGGTTGTCCGCGAGGTCGTCTCCGGTCTGGGCCTGAAGGAGGCCAAGGAGCTGGTCGAGGCCGCTCCCAAGGCTATCCTGGAGAAGGTCAACAAGGACCAGGCCGCCGCGGCCAAGGAGAAGCTCGAGGGCGCTGGCGCCGTCGTCTCCGTCAAGTGAACTGACTTTCAGTGACCTTGTATTACTGAAAGTACCCGTAGTAGCCATCAGGGGCGGATTCCGGACCGGAATCCGCCCCTGATGTGTCCGGAGAGCAAAACCGTTACCGTTCTGGCGAGTGGATGCGTCACGGGGCACCCCGGTCGGGAACTAACCGGCGAGTAACCTACGCGCCACCCGCTCGTTGCATCGATATGACGTCAGCCGCGTGACGCGCGTTGTGCGCCGGGGCGGGCGCAAGCGTCGGCGAACGCCGGGGCTGATGGGCTGCGGGAGGTTCGATGGGCGTCGAGGTGGTTGTCGAGGGGCTGACCAAGTCCTTCGGTCGGCAGGCCATCTGGCGGGATGTGACGCTGACGCTGCCTCCTGGTGAGGTGTCGGTGATGTTGGGGCCTTCGGGTACCGGTAAGTCGGTGTTCCTGAAGTCG
>CAJCJE010000319.1 GCA_903970565.1 Candidatus Melainabacteria bacterium
CGGCAGGGTGCACAGCAGTACCAGGCCGAATATCGAGGTCAGCCACGGGCCGCGCAGCGGACTCCGGAAGGACTTGGCCGGATCGGGGCCGGGCGGCCTGCGTCGTTCGACGGCGCGCCACAAACCCGCCGGGAAGCCGTACTCCGGGGCCTTGGCATCATCCGATGTGGACGGTTGGTCGGGCTCCTCGGTCGGTTTCGGTGCGGCTGACTTCCTCGGGGGCATGACTCTCCAGCGGGACAGGGTCTTGCGGCCTACTCGGCCGGTAACGCTTCCCGACAGTAAACAGCCTCCGGTGTCCTCGCGTCCCACGAGCGCGATCGGTAAGCAGTTCCTAATCTCCGTCCCGGCAGTGCGACGCGGCTCTGCTCTGCTCTGCGAAGCTAGGGTCGGACAAGTCCCCGTCCAGACAATCCACGGTAAGGAAGCACCTGATGACCACCCTGGTTACCGGCAGTCGCGGTCGCAAGCGCGTGGCCGACTGGCCGGGCATATGGGCGCCGAGTTCGCCGGGGTCATGCTGGACCTGTGGCGGCGCTACGACGACAAGTCCGTCGACCTCTCCCCGAGTATGCGGGAGATCCTGAACCGGGCTCCCCGTACCTTCGCCCAGTGGACCGAGGCCAACCTCGACGCCTTCCGCCCGCCCGCCGCCTGACGCGGCCGTGCCGCACCAGGCGAAGCGGGGCCGGGCACCACATGCCCGGCCCCGCGTCATTTCCTGAACTGTCAGTCCACCTCGGCCGCGGCCTGCGCGAACTGCGCGGTGTAGAGCCGGGCGTAGGCCCCGTCCTCGGCGAGCAGGTCCTCGTGGGTGCCCTTCTCCACGATCCGGCCGGCCTCCATCACCAGGATCAGGTCGGCGTCGCGGATGGTCGAGAGCCGGTGCGCGATGACGAAACTGGTCCGCCCCTCGCGCAGCGCGTTCATCGCCCGCTGGATGAGCACCTCGGTGCGGGTGTCCACCGAACTGGTCGCCTCGTCCAGGATGAGGATGGCCGGCTCGGTGAGGAAGGCCCGCGCCACGGTGATCAGCTGTTTCTCACCCGCGCTGACGTTCGCGCCCTCCTCGTCGACGACGGTGTCGTAGCCCTCCGGGAGAGTGCGCACGAACCGGTCCACGTGGGTGGCCTTGGCGGCCCGGACGATCTGCTCCATCGGCGCGTCCGCCGCGCCGTAGGCGATGTTCTCCGCGATCGTCCCGCCGAACAGCCAGGCGTCCTGCAACACCATGCCGGTCTTGGCCCGCAGGTCCTCGCGGGTCATCGTGGCGATGTCGACGCCGTCCACGGTGATCCGGCCGCTGTTGATCTCGTAGAACCGCATCAACAGGTTGACCAGGGTGGTCTTGCCGGCGCCGGTCGGTCCGACGATGGCGACCGTCTGACCCGGCTCCACGGCCAGCGACAGGTCCTCGATCAGCGGCGTGTCGGCGAGGTAGCGGAAGGACACGTCGTGGAACTCGACCTTGCCGCGTACGTTCCGCGGTCGCACCGGATCGGCCGGGTCCGGCTCCTGCTCGTCGGCGTCCAGCAGCGCGAACACCCGCTCGGCCGAGGCGACCCCGGACTGCAACAGGTTCGCCATGCTGGCCACCTGGGTGATCGGCTGGCTGAACTGCCGCGAGTACTGGATGAACGCCTGCACGTCGCCCAGCGACAGCGTCCCGCTGGCCACCCGCAGCGCACCGACGACCGCGACCAGCACGTAGTTGAGGTTGCCGATGAACATCATCGCCGGCTGGATGATCCCGGAGATGAACTGCGCCCGGAAGCTCGCGTTGTAGAGGGTGTCGTTGTGCTTGGCGAAGATCTCCTCGGCCTCGTGTCGACGGCCGAAGACCTTTACCAGCGAGTGCCCGGTGTACATCTCCTCGATGTGCCCGTTCAGCTTGCCCGTCGTGGACCACTGCTTGACAAACTGCGGCTGGGCCCGCTTACCGATCCTGGTCGCCACGATCACCGACACCGGCATGGTCACCAGCGCGATCAGGGCCAGCAGCGGGGAGATGATGAACATCAGCACCAGCACGCCGATGATGGTCAGCAGCGAGGTCACCAGCTGGCTCAGCGACTGCTGCAATGACTGGGACAGGTTGTCGATGTCGTTGGTGACCCGGCTGAGTACCTCGCCCTGCGGCTGCGAGTCGAAGTAGCGCAGCGGCAGCCGGGCGAACTTCTCCTCGACGTCCTTGCGCAGGTCGAACACGACTCGCTGCACCACGACCGTGATCATCCGGCCCTGAAAGAGCATGAACACCGAGGCGAACAGGTACAGTAGGGCCACGATCAGCAGGACGACGCCGACCGCGCCGAAGTCGATGCCGTGCCCCGGGTTGAGGTCCATCGAGCTGAGCAGGTCCGCGCGCAGGCCTTGGCCGTGCGCGCGCAACTGCTGGACCAGCTCGGCCTTGGTCGCGCCGGCCGGCAGCTTGCTGCTGGTGTATCCGTCGAAGATCAGGTCGGTCGCGTTGCCGAGTATCTTCGGCCCGATCACGCTGAGCGCGACGCCGACGATGCCGAACACGAAGATGCCGATGAACAGAATCCGGTGCGGTTTGAGCAGGCCCATCAGCCGACGCGAGGACCCCTTGAAGTCCAGCGCCTTCTCGGCCGGCATCCCGCCCATGAACCGCCCGCCCGGCCCCCTGCGCATCTCGGGCGCCGGTCCCAGCGCCCGCTTGGGCGTCGCCCGTTCGACCGCCGTCCCGCTCGGCGCACCACCGTTGGAGCCGGTGCCGTTCGAGCCGTTACTGCTGGGACCTCTGCCGTTCGAGCCGTGGCCGTTGGAGTCGCTGCCGTCGGCAGCTGGTCCGGTACTGGTGATGTTTCCTCTGCCGGTGGTCACGCCGCCTCCTGCTCGGTGAGCTGGGAGAGCACGATCTCCCGGTAGGTTTCGTTGCCGTCCATCAGTTCGCTGTGCGTGCCGCTACCGACCAGCCGGCCGCCGTCGAGCACCAGGATGCGGTCGGCGTTGCGGATGGTGCTCACCCGCTGCGCGACGATGACCACCGTCGCGTCCGCGGTCTCCCTGGCCAGTGCGGCGCGCAGCCGGGCATCGGTCGCGTAGTCCAGTGCGGAGAACGAGTCGTCGAACAGGTAGATCTCCGGTCGGTGCACCAGCATCCTGGCGATGGCCAGCCGCTGCCGCTGTCCGCCCGAGACGTTCGTGCCACCCTGCGCGATCGTGGCGTCGAGACCGTCGTGCATCGCGGCCACGAAATCCCGTGCCTGGGCGGTCTCCAGCGCGCGCCACAAATCCTCGTCGGTGGCGTCCGGATTGCCGTAGCGCAGATTGCTGGCCACCGTGCCGGAGAACAGGTACGGCTTCTGCGGTACGAAACCCACCGCCCGCGACAGCACGTCCGGATCGAGTTCGCGGACGTCGATGCCGTCGACGAGCACCGAACCACCGGTCGCGTCGAACAACCGGGGGATCAGGTTGAGCAGGGTGGTCTTGCCGGCCCCGGTACTGCCGATCACCGCGGTGATCTCACCCGGCCGCGCGGTCAGGCTGATGCCGCGCAGCACCGCCTCCTCCGCGCCGGGGTAGCGGAACTCCACGTCGCGCAGTTCCAGGTTGCCGTGCAAGGTGGTAACCAGCACCGGCTTGCTCGGCGGCACCACGCTGGAGTCGGTGTCCAGCACCTCCTTGATCCGCTCCGCGCAGACCTCGGCGCGGGGGACCAGGACGAACATGAAGGTGGCCATCATGATGGCCATCAGGATCTGTAGCAGGTAGGTCAGGAACGCGGTCAGCGCGCCGATCTGCATGGAGCCGCTGGCGATCAGGTGACCACCGAACCAGAGCACCGCGACGCTGGAGAGGTTCACCACGACCATGACGGTCGGGTACATCAGCGCCATCAGCCGGCCGACCCCGAGCGAGACGCCGAACAGTTCGGTGTTGGCACCTTCGAACCGTTCCCGCTCGGCACCGTCCCGGACGAAGGCCCGGATGACCCGGATACCGGTGATCTGCTCGCGCAGCACCCGGTTGATCCGGTCGATGCGCACCTGCACCTGACGGAACAGTGGCCGCATCCGGGAGATGATCAGACTGACCGCGATGCCCAGCACCGGAACGATGATCAGCAGCAGCGAGGACAGCGGCACATTCTGGTTGAGCGCCAACAGGATGCCGCCGACGCACATGATCGGCGCCGAGACCATCAGGGTGAAGGTCAACAGGGCCAGCATCTGTACCTGCTGCACGTCGTTGGTGGTCCTGGTGATCAGCGACGGGGTACCGAAGCGGCCGACCTCCCGGGCGGAGAAGTCCTGTACCCGGTGGAAGATCGCGGCGCGCACGTCACGGCCGAACGCCATCGCGGTCCGCGCACCGAAATAGACGGCACAGATCGAACACACGATCTGCACCAGCGAGACGCCGAGCATGATGGCGCCGAACCGCAGGATGTAGCCGGTGTCGCCGGTGATCACGCCGTTGTCGATGATGTCCGCGTTGAGCGAGGGCAGGTACAACCCGGCCAGCGTCTGCACCAACTGCAACACGATGACCAGGCTGACCGCCTGTCGGTACGGGCGCAGATAGCTGCGCATGATTCGGATCAGCACGCTGGGCCCCCCAGGGGCATACGAAGGGAATCGACCACCGCGGCCGGGGTCGGGTTGGAAAGTAGCGCGGGCCGTGCGCCGCCGGTATTCATTTTATTCTTCGATCCTCGTGGTGGTGGATGCCGTTGCTGCCAGATTTCGCGGTGAGCGAAGGAATTCCCGCTGACAGCTCGGCCATCGCGGCCCGCAGCGTGTCGGACAGCGAGGCCGTCGTGTCGGAGCCGAGCCAGTGGCGCATGGTCACCCGGATCGCACTGGATATCGCGCCGGCCATCAGGTGCGGGCCGATGTCGTGCCTGGGGTCGGTGCCGGTTCGCTCGGCGATGGCCGCGCAGAGCACGCGCTCCACCTCGGCATGTGCCTTGAGGAACTCACCGTGCAGGCCGGCGTTGTTGACCATGAGCCGGAACCGGGTGATGAACTCCCGATCCGGCTGGCCCGACATGGGGAAGTACTCCAGCATCGCATTGGTGACCGCTTCCCAGATCGGTTCCTCCGCCGGTCGCCTGAGCAACAGATCGCCGATCCGCCCGTTGCGCCGGACCGTGATCGCGCAGATCGCCTCTTCCTTGCTGGAGAAGTAGTTGTTGAACGTCCTGGTGGATACACCCACCTCGGCGGCGATGTCCTCGACCCGGACGTTCTCCAGCCCGCGATCGATCGCCAGTCGGATCGCGGCCCCGCTCAGCGCGTCCCTCGCGGCCATCCGCTTGCGCTCGCGCAGCGTCAGACCGTCGGATTCTTCCAGCGGCAGGTCGATGGAGGGCTCCGTACTCACCAGCAGAGCCTAGCGGCCAACTTGCGCATTACGCAACTTTATACGTGCCACGCAAAAAATTGCCGACCGCGCCCAGGCGCCAGGTCCGTCAGGTCACTCGGTCGGGGGTCAGCCGTTGAACTCCAGCCGCCACTCGACCTCCCCGTCCGCCTTCCGGTCGGTAGCCAGCAGACCCACCGACCTGGCCACCGCCGCCGACGGCGCGTTGTCCGGGTGAACGTGCGCCAGGACGGCCGT
>CAJCJE010000320.1 GCA_903970565.1 Candidatus Melainabacteria bacterium
CCGGCCGTCCCCGATCGGGAACACCCAGGCATACGCCGGCCAGTGCGTCGGCGTCATCCGCAGCAACTGCTCACCCGCCGGCCACGGCTGCGCCGGGGCGTAGCCGCGAATGGCCAGCGCGACGCTGCCGGTCCGGGCGGCCGGGACGCCGACCGCGCGCCGAACCACGGACTCGGCCCCGTCTGCGCCGATCACCACCCGAGCCCGGATCGTCCCGTCCAGCACAACCTCCTGCCCGCCAACGGATATCGCCCGAACCGAGTGCCGGCGCAGTTGCGCGCCGGCCTCGATCGCCGCCAGCACCAGGCGATGGTCGAAGATCCGCCGGGGCACCACGTAACTCGGCCGAACGCTCGCCCGAGCGGCGACGCGGCCACCGGGGGAGTACAGCCGCAGCCGCTCGGCCGGCGCGCACCCCTCGACCAGCCCGGCCCGGTCGATCCCGAGGCCGGCCAGCACCTCCAGCGCGTGGGGCGCGACCCCGTCCCCGCACACCTTGTCCCGAGGAAACTCCGCGCGCTCCAACAGCAGCACCCGCGCGTCCGGCCGGGCCCGCAGCGCACCCAGCGCCGCCGCGCAGCCGGCCGGTCCGGCGCCGACGATCACCACATCCCAGAGGTCCACAGTATCCCAGATGTCCATAGTGGACTATCCAGCCAACGTGTTCACGGCGGCGGTGAACACCCTCGGCAGCCGGGCCGCGAGCGGCACCACCGCCTGGCCCACCCCCGGCTGGCGCCGCGCCCACAGCAGGCCGGAGGTGATCAGTCGGGACGGCCGGGACACCCGCTGCCAGGCTCGCTCGTAGTCCTGCGGCCGGTCCCTGACCACGCAGTCGACCAGTTCCCTCGCCCCGGCAAGGGACATTGCGATGCCCTCGCCGGTGAGCGGGTCGATATAGCCGGCCGCGTCGCCGACCAACAACACTCGGCCGCGCACCTGCGACCGCACCCGTTGGCGCATCGAGGTGGCCCCGCGCACCGAGGACGCCGGCTCGCCCCGCGCCATTCTCGCGGCCAGTTCGGGGAATGCGCTCAGCTGCTGGTCGAAGGAACCGCGCGTGCCGGACAGCAGCGCGAGGCAGACCAGTTCGGGTCCGATCGGCGTGATGTAGGCCTCCGACCTTTCCGCCCAGGTCACCTCGACGAAATCCGACTCGGGGGCCAGCGCGTAGTGCCGGCGCTGCCCCCAGCGCTGCCGCCGCACCGGCACGGTGACGAACCCGGCCGCCGAGCGGACCGTGGAGTGCAGACCGTCCGCGCCCACCAGGTACCGAGCCCGTTCGCCGCCGACGGTCACCTGGTCGCGGTCCTGCCCGATCTCGGTGATCCGTTGCTGCCGCACGGTGATCCCGGCCGCGTCCACGGCCTCCCGCAGCGCCGAGTGCAGTGCCGTGCGCCGCACCCCGCGACCGGGGCCGGACCGGAACTCGGCGCGCACCACGGTGGCGCCGCCCTGATAGCTGATCCCGTGAAAGTCGTGGCCCGGCGGATCGACCCCCAGCGCCGCCAGCGCCCGCACCGCGCCCGGCATCAGGCCCTCCGCGCAGGCCTTGTCGATCTCCCCGGCCCGCTGCTCGAACACCAGCACCTCACGCCCGGCCCGCGCCGCGCCGAGCGCGACCGCGAGCCCGGCCGGACCGCCGCCGACCACGATCAGGTCACGCATCCGCCGCACGCTCCGCTCGCCGAGCGGCCCTCATATCCGCACCGGTTCGGCCGAGGTCAGCGCGGTGTTCTCGGCCCGGATTCGCACGGTCAGCAGACCGGCGTTGAGCACGCTGAACACCAGCGCGGTCAGCCACGCGGTGTGCACCAGCGGCAACGCAACGCCCTCCACGACCACCGCGACGTAGTTGGGGTGAGTGAAGAACCGGTATGGGCCCCCGGTGACCAGCGGCAGGTCCGGCACCACCACGATCCGGGTGTTCCACCTCGGCCCCAGCGTCCGGATGCACCACCAGCGCAGCGCCTGCGAGGCCAGCACCAGCACCAGCATCGGCCAACCCAGCGCCGGCAGGAACACCCGGCCGCCGAGCCAGACCTCCAGGACGCAGCCGACCAGCAGACCGGTGTGCAGCACCACCATGAACGGGTAGTGCGCGAACCCGGTCTCCCGGCCGCCGCGCGCCCTGCTCCAGGCCATGTTCCGCTTGGCGAGGACGAGTTCGGCCAGCCGCTCCAGCGCGAACAGGCCGACGAGCACCGTGTACAGGATCTCGCTCAGCATCGCACCCTCAGGATCGTGTCCCGGTTCACCATCGCAGCAGCACCAACTCGGCGCAGAAACCGGGCCCCATCGCCATCATGATCGCCCAGCCGTCCCCGCGCGGCGGGCGCAAAGCCAGCGTGTCGCGCAAGACGTGCAGAACCGATGCCGAGGACAGGTTGCCGATCTCGCGCAGGGACCGCCAGGTCACCTCCAGCGCGGCAGCCGGCAGGCCGAGCGAGTCCTGGATCGCCTCGATCACCTTGGGACCGCCGGGGTGGCAGATCCAGGTGCCGATGTCGGCGATGGTCAACCCGTGCTCGGCGAGTAGGCCGCACACGTCACCGCCGAGGTAGGTGCGCACCAGCTCCGGCACCTCGGTGCCGAGCACGATCCGCAGCCCGTCGCTGCCCACGTCCCAACCCATCGCCCGCTCGGAGTTCGGATACAGGTGACTGCGGCTGGCCACCACCGAGGGCCCGGCGAGATCCTCGGCCCGGTTCGCGCCGAGCAGGACCACCGCCGCGCCACCGTCCCCGAACAGGCCGGTCGCCACGATGTTCGCGACCGTCGGGTCCTGCCGTTGCAGGGTCAGCGAACACAACTCCACCGACACCAGCACCGCGACCGCGTCCGGCGCGCCGAGCAGATAGTCGTGCACCCTGGCGATTCCGGCCGCGCCGGCCACGCAGCCCAGCCCCATCAGCGGCACCCGCTTGACGTCCGGCCGCAGACCGAGCCGGCCGGCGATCCGCGCATCCAGGGAGGGCACCGCGATCCCGGTCACCGTGGTCGACATGATCAGGTCGACGTCGCTGACATCCAGCTGCGCCTCCTTCAGTGCCCCGGCGACCGCCTGCGCGCCGAGATCCACCGCGACCGACAGGAAGGCGTCGTTGGCCGCGGTGAACCCGTCGAGTTCGGCGTAGCGCTCCAACGGCAGGGCCAGATGTCGGGAGGCCACCTTGGCGCTGGTGTGCAGCCTGCGGGCCAACGACCGCCTGGTGCCCCCGTCGGGCAGGCACAGGGCGGTGAACTGCTCGGTCAAGTCCGACTGGGGGTATCGATGTGCTCCGAGGACCCCATGTACCGCGGCGACGGTGGTCACCGCACCGACGTTACCCACCTCCTCCTAATCTCGCCTTTGTGGAAACTGGAGCTGGCGTGCCCAGCCGCACCGGCACGCTGCGTGGTCTGGCCGGCGCGAGCCATCCGCTACCGGGCGGCGCGGTCACCGTGATCGCCGTAGGAGTCGCGATCGGCGTCGGCCTCGAACCGGTCAGGGTGCTGCTCTTCGGCCTGTCGATGGCGGCTGGTCAGCTGGCCATCGGCTGGTCCAACGACCGGATCGACGCCGCTCGGGACGCGACCAACGCCCGCGCGGACAAGCCGGCGGCGACCGGAGCGGTATCGCTGCGCACGGTCACCGTCGCCGCCGTGGCCGGCCTGCTGGCCTCGCTTGTGTTCTCGCTCACCCTCGGCTGGCGCGCGGCGCTGGCCATGCTGGTGCTCAACGCGGCCGGCTGGAGCTACAACCTCGGCCTCAAGTCCACCGTGTTCTCCGGCCTCACCTTCCTCATCGGCCCCGGCCTGCTCCCCGTCGTGCCCTACCTCGCCCTGCCCGGACATCCCCTGCCGCCGTGGTGGGCCTGCGCCGCAGGCGCGCTGCTCGGGCTCGGCGCGCACTTCGCCAACGTGCTGCCCGACCTGCGGGCCGACGCGGCCACCGGAGTGCACGGCCTGCCGCACCGGCTCGGTGCCCGCGTCAGCATCCTGGTGATGGCGCTGGTCCTGGCCGCCGCCACCCTCGTCGTGGTCCTCGGCCCGACCGGCGCCCCGAGCACCCTCGGCTGGTTCGCGGCCACCCTCGCCGTCGCGCTGGCCGCCGGCTCCGGCGTGCTGGGCCTGCGACGCCCGGACAGCGCGCTGGCCTTCTACGGCGCGCTGGCCATCGCGGTGATCGACGCCATCCTCTTCGTCGCCGCCGCCTGACCGCGCCGCGCGACGTTCCCGATCCCCGTCATGGTCCAATGTGGACGTATGCGACCGACGACCGGTTTCTCCGGTTGGCCGGCGAGGACGCCGTGCTGGCCGGAGGCTCCGGTCAGCACGGCGGGGTGTTCGTTTTCCTTTCTAGGAAACCGGATCGAGGTCGAAGGACTGGTTGCTCGCGCCGTTGCACAGGGTCTGGGTCAGCTGGATGCTGTTGGCCGTCGAGGAGTTGGGCACGGTCAGGCATTCCTCGTGGCCCTGACCGGAGGCCGCGTTGCGGTTGACCAGTCGGTAGGCGCCGTTACCGGCCGGAACCGCCTGCCACTGCTGGTTCTTGCCGGCGCCGTAGGTCCACAACTGGATCGGCGCGTTGTCGGAGGTCGACACGTTGGTGACGTCGAGCACCTCGGTGCTGTCGTTGCGGTTGGTGATCTTGACGTACGGCCCGTCGACGTACTGGAGCTGGAATTCCTGCGCCTGCGTGCCGTTGCAGGTGTACTGCTGGATCGCGGTGCCGTTCGCGGTACCGGCGCCGCGCGCGTCGACGCACTTGTTGTCGGCGGTGTTGACGATGGTGAACCAGCTGGTCTGGGAGATCTGGTCGGTCGAGGCGTTGGTCGGCGCCGCGCCGCCCAGCCAGAGCAGGCCGTCGATGATGAACTCGTCCTGCGCCGGGTCGGCGAAGGTGGAGGAGGTCGGGATGTTCGCGGTGTAGTTCATGTCGTTGTGGCCGAAGTTGGCGTAGAGCATCCTGTAGTTCGTGTTGGTCCACATGATCGGGTAGTAGCCGCTGGTGAACTGCTGGCCGGGCGTGGTGCCCAACGGGAAACTGGACGCATCGACCGAGGCGAGGATGTCGATGTTCGGGTTCTGCCGCAGGTCGTTCTGCCAGCTGTACCACTCACTGACGCCGGAGGTGTACGTCGCGGGCACCCTGCGCATCGCGGGCTGGCTCGGGTCGTCGTTGTCCAGCGTCGCGACCTCGGGGCCCCAGCTGTTGTCCTCGAAGTTGCCGGACCCGAGGAACTGGTTGTAGTACCAGTCCCAGCTCGACGCCGTGTCCGTCCACGCGGACACGTGGAAGCCGAAGAAGGCGCCGCCGTTGTCCATGTAGTTCTGGAAACCGGTCTGCTCGGCCGCGCCGTGTGGCGCGTCGTCGAGGAACATCACCACCTGGTACCGCGAGGCGGTCAGGCTGTCGAGCAGGTCCCAGTCGGTGGTGGCGGTGAAGGTGAAGTTGTTCTGCGCGCCCACCTGCGGGAACCAGGTCCTGGCCTCGGTCTCGAAACTGACGTGGGCCGCGTCGCCCTCGGCCGGGCCGGTGTAGAAGGCGAGCACGTTGAAGGCGGGCGTCGCGGCCGGCTTGGCCGCTCCGATGGCCGGCGTGGCCAGGAGGAACAGCAGCGAGAACAGGAGAGCGGACAGTTTCCACAGGTTCCGGGGCTTGCTGGTCGGTTGCATCCGGGCGGTCCCTTCCTTGGGTTTCCGGCTCCCGCAGCCGAGGAGGCGATGCGTCGTGCCGGGCCGGCATCAACCCAAGAAAGCACGAAGTCAGCCCTTGATTCAAGACTCAAATTAGAGTATTTCCCCAGGTCCCGCTTGTTGTTACGCTGCCATACCGCTCGGGTCGAGAGTGGACCAGGAGTAGCACTGGATCGCTCCGGCCGGCTGGTTGATCAGCCCTCGCCCGATGCCTCGCGCCGGTGTGCCGGGCCGTACGGGCCGTCGCGCAGGATCGGCATCAGGTAGCCGAGCAGCGCTTCCCGCACCTCGGCGCGGACGGCCGGATCGGTGGCCCCGGCGGTCGAACCGACCGTGTACAGGCCAAGGCTGATGTGCACCAGCATCGCGGCGACCACCGTGCGCCGCTGAAGCGACAACACGGGCGCGCCGAGGGCGAGCATGTCCACGAGCCGGCGCCGGATCGCCTCGGCCACCCCTTCGGAACGGCCGTTGTCGGCCGTCGAGATGAGCAGGAAACCGAGCAGGCCGGGCGGTTGCCGGTTGAGCGCGGCGTGCACGTCCAGGACATGGTCCACGGTGTCGGCGAAGTCGAGGGCGGTGTCGGCGTCCATGCGCAGCCGCTCGTCGAGTTCGGCGCCGAGCCGTGCGGTCCACTTGTCGTGCAACGCGGCCAGGATCTCTTCCTTGCCGGCGAAGAACTGGTACAGCGAGCCGACCGACACCCCGGCCCGCTCGGCGATGAGGTTGGTGGTGGTGTCCGGATAACCCCGGTCGGCGAACAGCTCACCGGCCGCGGTGAGGATGCGCTCGACGAGTTCGCGGCTGCGGGCCTGCTGGGGCAGCCGGCGCTGCCGCGCTTGCGACACTGCTACCTCCGGTGGCGCGAAACGCGAGCTTCGGGCAGGTTCACCAGGTGGAAACGCGAGTTGAGAAACACGAGCTAATGCTCGGATAATAGCAGTGGACGAGTCGCCCGGTCGGCAAAACCGCAGCTCGCCGCCATCCGTCACCGAGTACGTAGGAGCAGTTCATGACCGACAGTCAGACCGACGGCGTCGTGGACGCGGTCACGGTCGATGTGCTCATCGTCGGCGCGGGCATCTCCGGTATCGACGCGGCGTACCGGATCAAGACCCAGCTGCCCGGCAAGAGCTACACGATCCTGGAGGGCCGCGACTCGCTCGGCGGCACCTGGGACCAGTTCCGGTATCCCGGCATCCGTTCCGACTCGGACATGTTCACCTTCAGCTTCCCGTTCCGGCCGTGGAAATCGTCCAAGGCCATTTCCGAGGGGTCGCTGATCCTCGACTACCTCAAGGACACCGCGCGGGAGTTCGGCATCGACGAGCAGATCCGCTACGGCCACCGGGTCCTGCGCGCGGCCTGGTCGAGCGTCGACGCGACCTGGACCGTCGACGTCGAGGTGGGGCCGGAGCGCAGGCCGACCACCGTCACCTGCTCGTTCCTGTACCTGTGCACCGGTTACTACAGCTACGAATCCGGCCACCAGGTGCAGTTCCCCGGCCAGGAGGATTTCGCCGGCCAGGTCGTGCACCCGCAGTTCTGGCCGCAGGACCTGGACTACCAGGGCAAGCGCGTGGTGATCATCGGCAGCGGCGCCACCGCGGTCACCCTGGTGCCGGCCCTGGCGGACAGGGCCGAACTGGTGACCATGCTGCAACGCTCGCCGAGCTACGTGCTGACCCGGCCGGCCGGTGACGGTTTCGCCGACCGGATACGCAAGTGGCTGCCGGCCGGCCTCGCGCACCGGGTGATCCGCGAGAAGAACGCGGCCCTCGCCGTGGCCGCCTACAAGTTCTTGCGGCGTTGGCCGGCGAAGGGGCGCGCGCTGATCCTGGACGGCATCGCCAAACAACTCGGTGGCGTGCTGCCGGTCGACCCGCACTTCACGCCCCGGTACGACCCATGGGACCAGCGGCTGTGCTTCGTGCCGGACGGCGATCTGTTCGCCGCGATCCGCGAGCGCAAGGCCACGGTCGTCACCGACCAGATCGAGACCTTCACCGAGAAGGGCATCACACTCACCTCCGGAGCCGAACTCGAAGCCGACATCATCGTCACCGCGACCGGGCTGAAAATGGTCGCACTCGGCCAGGTCGAGGTCACCGTCGACGGCGAACGGGTCCAGCCGCACGACACCACCGTCTACAAGGGACTTATGCTCAGCGGCATCCCCAACCTGGCCTGGTGCGTCGGCTACATCAACAACTCCTGGACGCTGCGCGCCGATCTCAGCGCCCAGTACGTCTGCCGGCTGCTCACCTACATGGACCAGCACCACTACGTAGCCGCCGTGCCGGAACTGCCGGCCGGCGAGCGCGGGGTGTCGGCCGGGCCGCTGCTGGACCTGGCATCCGGTTATGTGCAGCGGGCGACGGCCATCCTGCCCATCCAGGGTGCCGTGGCGCCGTGGCGGACTCGGCAGAACTACCTGGCCGACTCGGTCGGGCTGCGCTACGGCCGGGTCGACGACGGCGCGATGCGCTTCACCCGCGCGAACATCGGCGCCAGAACCCCCGTCGCCCTGGACCGCTGAATCCCGAGTCGCTGAATCCTGGACCGCTGAATCCTGGACCGGGAGCCCGGTCCGCGACATGTCGGTCCCGGCCGACGCGATTCCGGGTGATGATGGTGTCCTCGCCGAGGAGACCAGATGCCGAGACAGAATCGAGTTCGTCCGGACGGGGAACTGATCGCGGTCCCCGACCGCGGCCTGTTCTGGGGGAACCGGGGTTCGCTGCACAACCGGGACGGCCGGCTCGTTCGCCAGTCCAGGGGCCGGGCGTGGGTGATCTGCCTCCTGGAGTTCAAGGGGCGCCGACGCCAGCTCTGGGCGCCCGGCCGGCTCACCGAGCTGTTCTTCCTCGACGAGGCGACCGGACTGGCCGCCGGTCACCGGCCCTGCGGCGAATGCCGAAACGCCGAGTACCGGCAGTTCAAGGCGATCTGGGGCACCCTGTTCCCGGACGAACCGCTCAACCAGCCGGCGATCGACGCCCACCTCGACGCCGACCGCCGGACCGATCCTCCTGCCCGCGCCGGCGCCGGCTCCGGGACGTACGCGAAGCGCACCTACACCGAGGAGATCGGCGCCCTGCCGGCGGGAACCATGATCACTCTCGACGGCCAACCCTGGCTGCTGCGCGCCGAGCACCTGCTCGCCTGGACTCCCGGCAGCTACCGAACCCGGCGCAGGCGGCCGGCCGAGGGCGAGGTCACCGTCCTCACCCCGCGCGCGACCGTGGCCGTGCTGTCGGCCGGCTACCAGCCGGTTCTGCATCCCTCCGCGTCCGAGGGCTGATGCCGGCCAACCGTTCTCAGTCCGGATAGCCGGGCTGCCACTGGTTGTCCCGCAGCGCCGTGCGCAGGTCGTCCTCGGTCGCCGACGGCGCGACCCCGTCGTCGACCGCTGTCAACGCGGCGGCGAGGGCGACCTCGTAGGCGACCTCCCGCATGGTGGCGATCGGTGGCAGCAGGGTGCCCGAAGCGCCATACCGCGCGGCGGCCTCGCCGAGCGCCTTCGCCGCCGAGACCAGCATGTTGTCGGTCACCCGACGGGCCTTCGCCGCCGTCACCG
>CAJCJE010000321.1 GCA_903970565.1 Candidatus Melainabacteria bacterium
CTCCACCGGCAGGGCCGGATCGATCGGCAGGTAGCAGCCGCCCGCCTTCCATACGGCGAGCATGGCCACCACCATCTCGGCGGTGCGCGGCAGGGCCAGCCCGACGATCCGCTCCGGGCCGACGCCCCGGTCGACGAACAGTGCGGCCAGCCGGTTGGCGCGTGCGTTGAGTTCGGCGTAGGTGTAGCGCGCCTCGCCGCAGACCAGTGCCGTCGCGTCCGGCGTGCGCGCGACCTGGGCGGCGAACAACTGCGGATAGGTCTGCGCCGGCACCACCAGCGCGGTGTCGGTCCACTCGGTGAGCAGTTGCCGCCTTTCCTGGGCGGGCAGCAGTTCCAGCCCGGCCAGCGGCTGGTCCGGCCGGCCGGTGACCGCGCCGCACAGCACGATCAGGTGCTCGACCATCCGCCGCACGGTCGCGGTGTCGAACAGGTCGGTGTTGTACACCAAGCCGCCGATCAGCCGGCCGTCCTGTTCCTGGAAGTCGAAGCTGAGGTCGAAACTGGTGGTCTGGTCGGGCAGCGGCAGGTCGCTCACGTCGATGCCGGGCAGGTCCGGTACCGGGTTCGCGGCGTTCTGCAGCACGACCATCGCCTGGAACAGCGGGGTCCTGCTGGTGTCCCGCTCGGGGGCCAGCTCGTCGACGATCTGCTCGAACGGCACGTCCTGGTTGGCCAGGCCGGCCTGCACGGTCTCCCTTACCGCGCCGAGGAAGTCCTCGAACGTGGCCGTGATGTCCACTTCGGACCGCAGCACGATGGTGTTGACGAACATGCCGACCAGACCGGCCAGCTCGGCGCGGGACCGGCCGGAGACCACGGTGCCGACCGCGATGTCCGGTTGACCGCTCCAGCGGTGCAGCAGCAGCTGGCAGACCGCGACCAGCGCGGTGAACAGGCTGCCGCCTCGCCGGGTGGACAGCTCCCGCAGCGCGGCGGCCAACTCGGCCGGCACGGTGAACTCCACGACCGCGCCGTTCTTCGTCTGGACCGAGGGCCGGGGCCGATCGGTCGGCAGGTCCAGTGCCGCCAGCTCGGCGAGCTGGGTGCGCCAGTAGTCCAGTTGACCGGCCAGCACCCCGGAGGCGGCCTGCTGGCGCTGCCACACCGCATAGTCCACATAGGTCAGTTCAGGCGCCGGCAGGTCCGCTGGCCGCGCATCCACCGCGGCCCGGTAGCAGGCACTGAGCTCCTCGATCAGCACACCCATCGACCAGCCGTCGGTGATGACGTGGTGCATCGCCACGGTCAGCGCGTGCTCCCGCGCGCCGAGCCGGATCAGGCCCACCCGCAGCAGCGGACCCTGCCGCAGGTCGAACGGCCGGCTGTTGTCCTCGGCCAGCAGGCGCCGCAGTTCCGCTTCCCGGGCCGCCTCGGGCAGCGCGGACAGGTCGTGCACGCTCGGCGTGACCTCGACGGAGTCGTGCACCACCTGCACGCCGACGCCGTCGACGGTCTCGAAGCTGGTGCGCAGCGACTCGTGCCGGCGCACGAGCATCCGCAGGGCCTCGGTCAGCGCGTCCTGCGCCAGCCGACCGGACAGCCGCACGCCGTACCAGGTGAGGTATTCGGTGCTGTCGGGCTCGAACTGGTCGAGGAACCACAGCCGTTGCTGCGCGAACGACAGCGGCAGCGGGCCCTCCCGGCGGGCGCGTCCGATCGCGGGCGCCGTCCCGGCCTCGTCGGCCAGGGCCAGCGCCTGCGCGGCAACGGTGTGGTTGCTGAAGGTGGTGCGCGGGGACACGTCCGTGCCCAGCACCGCGCGCAGTTTCGCGGCCAGCCGGATGGAGGAGATCGAGTCGCCGCCGAGGGCGAAGAAGTTGTCCTCGACGCCGACCCGCGCCACGCCGAGCAGTTCCGCCCAGGCGTCCGCGATGCGCTGCTCGGTCTCGGTCCTCGGCGCGACGTAGCGTTCGCCGCCGCAGGCCCCGTCCGGTTCCGGCAGGGCGTTGTGGTCGAGCTTTCCGTTGCGGGTCAACGGAAGTTCGGTCAGCGTGACGAACGCGGCCGGCACCATGTGGCCGGGCAGCGTCTCGGTGAGCGCGGCCCGGACGGCGCGGGTGTCCGCGGTCGCGCCCTCGGCCGGCACCAGGTAGCCGACGAGCCGGTGGCCGCCGTGGCCGTCCGGCCGGGCCAGCACCGCGGTCTGGCCGATCTCCGGCAGCGCCAGCAGCGCGGCCTCGATCTCGCCCGGTTCGATCCGGAACCCACGGATCTTCACCTGCGTGTCCGCGCGCCCGCTGAACTCCAGCGTGCCGTCGGCCCGCCAGCGCACCACGTCCCCGGTGCGGTACATCCGGGCCCCTGGCTCGCCGAACGGGCAGGCCGGGAACCGGTCGGCGGTCAGGCCGGGCCGGTTGAGGTAGCCACGGGCCAGTCCGGCGCCGGCCACGAACAACTCACCGGACACCCCGATCGGCACCGGCCGCAACTGCTGATCCAGTACGTACACCCGCAGGTCCGGAATGGGCCCACCGATGGTGCTGCCGGCCGCGCTCGCGGCCAGTTCCGGGTTCAGCGCCAGATAGGACACGTGCACCGTGGTTTCGGTGATGCCGTACATGTTCACCAGGCGCGGCGCGTCCTCGGCGTGCCGGGAGTACCAGGCGGCCAACCGCCGCAGGTCCAGCGCCTCGCCGCCGAAGACCACGTACCGCAGCGCCAGCGCGTCGCCGAGGGTGGGCTCGTCCCCGTCCTCGGCGAGGAGTTGGTAGAACGCCGAGGGGGTCTGGTTGAGCACGGTCACCCGCTCGTCCACCAGCAGCCGCAGGAAGTCCTTGGGGGAGCGGGAGACCGCGTGCGGCACCACGACCAGCTTGCCGCCGTGCAGCAGCGCGCCCCACAGTTCCCACACCGAGAAGTCGAAGGCGTAGGAGTGAAACAGCGTCCACACGTCGGTCGCGTCGAAGTCGAACCAGTGCCGGGTGGCCTCGAACAGGCGCACCACGTTGCGCTGCGGGATCAGCACACCCTTGGGGCGGCCGGTCGAACCGGACGTGTAGATCACGTAGGCCGGGTGGTCGGCGCGCAGCGGGCTGATCCGGTCGGCGTCGGTCGGGTCGGACTCCGGCAGGCCCTCGGTGTCGTTGACGGCCTCGACCGAGTCGAGCACCACGACCGGGCGGGCGTCGGCGATGGTGCCGGTGATCCGCTCGGCCGGATAGTCCGGGTCCAGCGGCAGGTAGGCCGCGCCGGTCTTGAGCACGGCGAGCACCGCGACCACCAGTTCCACCGACCGGGGCAGCACCAGGGCCACGAACCGCTCCGGCCCCGCGCCGGCTCCGATCAGCCGGTGCGCCAACCGGTTGGCCCGCGCGTTCAGCTCCGCGTAGGTCAGGGCGGTCGACCCGCAAACGACCGCGACCGCGTCCGGCGCGCTTGCCGCCTGCCGCTCGAACAGCGCCGGGACAGGGGTGGTCACGGTCGTGTTCCGCGTGCCGTTCCAGGTGGTCAGCAGCTGCTCGGTCTCGGCAGGGCGCAGCATTGGCACGTCGGCGACCAGGTCGTTCGGGGCGTGCGCGAGGCCGGCCAGCAGGGTCACCAGATGTACCGCCATCCGGTCCACCGTGGACTCGTCGAACAGGGCGGGGTCGTAGGCGAGGTGCACGTGCAGCCGGTCGTCGGCGTGTGCGCGGGCCGAGAGCGGGAAGTTCGTCGTCTCCCGCGCCCGCACCTCCCGGATGCGCAGGCCGGCGTCGAGCACCGCGTTCTCGTCGAACGGGTAGTTCTCGAACACCACCATGCTGTCGAACAGACTCCTCCCCTCCGGCACGTCACTGCACGCCCGTGCCTGCGAGACCGACACGAAGTCGAACCGACGCGCCTCGGTCTAGATCGGAAGAG
>CAJCJE010000322.1 GCA_903970565.1 Candidatus Melainabacteria bacterium
CGCTCGGCGTTGCGCGCCGCGTCGGCTCGCAACCGCCGCTGACCTGGGGCATTCACCGATGAAGGTTAACAGGCCGGAGCAAGTGATGGTTAGCTATCACTTGTGCTAGGCTGGTGACAGTTAATTGATAGCTCAATATCAGTTAACTCACGGTACGTCACGTAGAGAAGGAGTCTCGGCCATGACCGAAGCACCGGTGCTGCCGCTGCACGCTCGTCGACACGAGTTCGATCCGGCGCCCGAGTTGATTCAGCTGCGGGACACCGAGTCCGTCACCAGGACCGAGGTGCCGGCATTCTCGCAGGATCAGCACACCGTGCCGGCCTGGCTGGTTACGCGCTACGCCGACGTGCGCGAGGTACTCGCCGACCCGAGCCGGTTCAGCAACGTCAACAACAACCGGCCGGAGGACTTCAACACCTCCCTGCTCAACATGGACCCGCCCGACCACACCCGGCTGCGCCGGATGCTCACCGGCGAGTTCACGGTGAAACGGATGCGCAGGCTGGTCCCGCGCATCGAGGCCATCGTCAACGAACACCTCGACGCCATGCAGGCCAAGGGTTCCCCGGCCGACCTGGTCGCCGACTTCGCGCTGCCCATCCCGTCGCTGGTGATCTGCGAACTGCTCGGCGTGCCCTACGCCGACCGCAGCGAGTTCCAGCAGTGGTCCGCGCTGCGGCTCAACCTGACCCAACCGTTCGAGGAACGGATCGCGGCGGTCCGGAAATCGCGCGAGTACATGACAGGGCTCGTCGAAAGCAAGCGGGCCGACCCGGACGACGACATGATCGGCATGTTGATCCGCGAACACGGCGACGCCGTGACCGACGACGAACTGGTCGCCATCTCCGACCTACTGTTGCTCGCCGGACACGAGACCACGTCGAACATGCTCGGCCTCGGCACGCTGTTGCTGTTGCAGCACCCGGACCAGGCCGCGCTGCTGCGCGATGACGACGGCATCGTCGATCAGGCCGTCGAAGAGCTGATGCGCTACCTCACCGTGGTGACCAACGCCATCCCGCGCTTCGTGGCGAAGGACACCGAACTGCACGGGCATCAGCTCAGGGCGGGCGAGATGGTGATCTGTTCGCTGTCCACGGCCAACCGTGACCCCGAGGTCGGCGACGGGTCCGAGTCCTTCGACATCACCCGCAAGATCACCTCGCACCTGGGCTTCGGCCACGGTATCCACCACTGCCTCGGCGCGCCACTGGCCCGGATGGAAATGCGCGTCGCGTTTCCCGCGCTGCTGCGCCGCTTCCCCGGACTGCGTTCGGAACTGCCGGTGTCGGAGGTCCCGTTCCGCGAGTACTCGTTCGTCTACGGCGTGGAAGAACTCCCCGTCAGCTGGTGAAAGCGCGCCGCCGGTGCGCGCCATGACTCGCGTGCCGCGCACCGGCGGTGGAGAACTGGCCTGGATTCCCTTCCGCACCGGTCAGCGTTACCGCGGCGGCAGGACCGGACACAGACGGACCACTAGGCAGCGATGCTGTTGACGTAGTCGCGCATCAGCCTGGGGACCTCGTAGACGTACTGCCGGCCCCGCCTGACCTGCACCGCCGAGACGTCGACCAGATCGGCCAGCACGTTGATGCCACGGCTGCCGAGCCTGCCGTCCTCGGCGGCCGAGTCCAGCACGTCATCGATCGTGAACGTCTCGGGGAACCGGGCGAGCCCGCGCAGCACCTCGCGCTGCCGTTCGTCGAGCAGGCCGTAGGCCCATTCGACGCTGCGCAGAAGCGTTCGGTGGTGGGACAGGCCGCCCGCATCGTTCTGGTCCAGAATGGACAGGATCTCCTCCTCGGCCAACATCACGTCCAACGGCACCGACCGCAGTCGGAACGCGGCGATTTCGATGGCCAGCGGCAGTCCGCCCAGTCGCCGGCACAGTCGCACCACGCCCGGCATCCGATCGCCGAGATCCAGCGTCGGCACGGTGGAGCGCACCCGCAGCCGGAACAGCTCGGCCGCCGCCGGGTGGACCCACGTTTCCGCCGGCTGATCGACCGACAGCGCGCCGACCTCCCAGATGTCGACGGGTATCGCGGTCGGCGCGCGCAGCGAGGTGATCAGGACGTGTAGGCCCGGATACTGCTGGAGCAGCCGCGAGAGCAGAGTGGTCACGACGCCGAGCACGTGTTCGGCGTTGTCGATCACCAGCAGCTGCTGCCGATCGGTGGCCTCACCTCCGGCGCCGGCCTCGCAGGCGATGACCTCCTCGACGGCCCGGCGAACCTCGACCGTGGCAGCCTGACCGTCCACATGCTCCGGAGTCAGCGAACCGAGTTCGACGACTGCAACGCCATCGGGGAACTGGTCGAGCAGCCGCGCCGCCGCCTCCAGCGCGAGCCGGGTCTTGCCCACCCCGACCGGCCCGGTGAGCACCAGGGGTTTGCCGCGCTGGATGGTGGTCACCACGTGCATCAGGTCGGCCTGCCGGCCAACGGTGACATCCGACTTGGGTCGCAGTCCGACCCACTTCGCGTGATTCGGCACCCCCACGATGTCGGCACACAGCGCTGCCCGGAAGTACCGAGCGGGGACGGGTCGCGGTGAATCAGCCGTCGCGGTGGCCGAGAACAGCGCCGTGTCACACCCCGACGCAGCCGACCGCAGAGCGCCGAGCAGGAGTTCGACGGAGGTACGACGAGGGGTCCGAATGACGCCCTTCTCCAGGTTGCGGATGGTGCGAACACTGATGGTGGAGTGTTCGGCCAGCTGTTCCTGACTCCAGCCGACCACCCTTCGTTGCGTCACCAGGACCGCGCGAAGTTGGTTACTGTCCATGTCCCCCCCAGAGGGTATGGGTGAGTATTGTGTTGTACGACGCGGCCTCGAAAAGGCCAATAAGGCCCTCATTAATTACCGCCGGACAGTCTCCCAGTTGACTATTTCCGGTCAGCTTTGGTGAGGGTACCGACGGCCACCCGCCTTGTCAAAAAATCTGAACACATCACTAGTCAATCTCCCGAATCGGACGACGCATGGCGTCCACGCTTCACGAGGTGACGATTCACTTGCCAGCACCATTGGCCTGTATGGACTATTGCCAGTACTCGACAAAGCCGCTGAACGGCGCTGGCCAACGAGAGTGTCCTCAGTTGATCCGCGATTCGCGGCGCTGACAAGTAGCGGGAACCTGCCGCAAAAACGTGAAAATATATCGCGGTCCGTTCGGCGATCAATGAAGCGCCGGCCGGAAGGCGCAACTGACGCGCCCCGACGGGGGCTCGGCCGAATTCCTGATTTCGAGAATCAGGAGAAGGGCATTCCATTATCAATGGGTGAACATTCACGGAAACGCTCGGAGCGGAAGCGCCTGGCGCGTTCATCGAGGTCGTCCTCGGCGTCGACCCGTTCCGACCCGCCACCCGCGCCCACGGTCACCCCTCGGACGAGTGAACTCAGTCCTCGGCGACCAACGGCGGGACAAACCGGCAAACCGGACTACCACCGGGATCGACCCGGCTCGCACCTCGGAATCTTCCGCCGCCCAAGATCCCTACCCGATTCCGTCGATGGTGAATTCGAATCGATTCCGTGCTCGTCGCTCGAATTCGCGACGAACGAGGCTTGACGGAGAACGTGAAGTTGTT
>CAJCJE010000323.1 GCA_903970565.1 Candidatus Melainabacteria bacterium
CACGACCAGGAACAACACAGTTTCCACGCTGCGCATGACCGGAGCCTTTCCCGCCGCCTGTACCGTGTCCCGGTGTGCCCGACACGGTGTCGGAGCGCCGGCCAGCTACGCCGAAACTCACCCTAACCGGTCACCTCGACGACCGCCGCACCACGCGCCGCCGCGTTCGACTATTCCGATGTCAGTTTCGGCTGCACGATCGGCAGCGACGGATCGACGGCTCGGGCGCAGTCCTGCCAGGTTCGGGACCTGGTGTACTTGATCGCCGCCTCGTCAAAACCGATGAACGGCAAGGTGTACTGCCACAGTTCGGTGGCGCGGACATGCATTTCTCGGGCCGCGGTCATGGGATCGGCGGTCCTGTCCCGGAGGATGTTCGCGGCGGCCTGTCGAACCTCGGCGCGAGCACGCGACAGTTCGGCGCCGAACAGGTCGCCCTCGACCTCCCGAAGGAAGGCATGATGCCGGTTCGCCACGGCGAACTGTCGCCATTGGACGATCAACGAGGCGAGATCCATCGCGTCAGTTCGCCCCCGTCTTTTCCTTGATCTCTCTGATGTGTTCGTCCTCGTGCCTCTGCGGATCTTTTCGCGGATCGACAGCCTCGCCCGCCGTTTCCCGCTGCTCCGCTTCGAGGGAGGTTGCCGTACACGAAACACAGCCGAGCAGGTCGTCATACCAGCGCGACGCAGAGGAGTTCAGCGGGTCATCGATCCGCGCGACTCGCAACGCGACGACAAAACCCTGGTAGTAGGCCAATCGCTCGGTGGGGGTACTCCACACCGTCGGCTGAAAGCGGGAGAACTGGCTCACCACCTCACAGACACCGGCGCCAGGTGGCCACGGTGGCACCAACCAGACCTTTTCCTTACTCAGACTCCTGATTCCGGTCTCGCCGTCCTTCACTGATCCGGGTGAGCACTGGTCGGTTTTCCGATCCACCTGAGTCATTCGGACCTCCTTTTGTCGTACCTGTCCGGTAACCTCTGTCGAACGTGGTGCTTGCCCGCATCCAGGTACGGAAAGTATGGCGTTGACCGCAGTGACAGAAAGTCCTCATGAACGGAAAGGCACAATCACGTGGGCGGCAAACATCGACCAGGCAATCCCCGAGACCGAGCCCTGGGGGCCGAGCTCCGGTCAATCCGGGAGCAAGCCGGCAAAAGTCTCGAACAGGTGGCTCGCGAGATCCAGTGGAACATGTCGACCCTGAGCCGGCTGGAACGCGGCCTCCGCCACATCTCGTCCGAAGCCGTCATGGGCCTGTCGATGGTCTACCAACTGCCGGCCGAACGGCGCGACGAACTGGTCACCAGGGCAAAGGAGCCGGTGGCCCTCGGCTGGTGGGATCGACCCCCAGCAGGCGTTCCCGGCGACCTCGGCGCACTCGCCTCCTACGAGAACGAAGCCGTCGGCATGATCGACTGGAGTCCGGCACTCATCCCAGGACTGCTTCAGACATCCGATTACGCGAGGGCCGTCATTCGCGACTCGGGAGCGTCAGAGCAAGACGTCGAGCCAAGGCTGCGCGCCCGGCTACAACGCCAAACCCTCCTCGACCGGCGGAATGTCGACTACACCGCGCTGATCGGCATCGGCGCCTTGAACAACCAACTCTGCGGTGAAGACCAGTTCACCGCCCAGCTCCGACGCCTGCGGCAGCTGGCCAACCGCGATGGCATCACGATCCAACTGGTGGAGGCGCCGACAGCCCTCACCTTCGGGAGCTGGTATCTCAGGTTCTTCGAAAACGCCGGCCCCGTTATCGTCATCGAACATCTGGGCTCGTCGACGTTCCTGTTCGATGAGGAGGCGCGCCCCTACCTCGATGCGCGGGCCAGGCTCGACGAGATCGCATTGTCAGTGCGGGCAACGAACGATAAGATCGAAGAGTTGATCGAGCGGTACATAGTTGGGAGCTGAGGATGATCGACGAACCCCTACGGTTCAAAAAGGCCAGCTACTCCGCAGGCCAGTCCGCTTGTCTCGAGGTGGCGCACACCTTAGGCCAGGTGCGCGACAGCAAGACGCCCAACGGCCCCACGCTCCGCGCCGACATCCACGCCCTCATCACCGCAGTCAAGAACGACACCCTCGCCTGACACAACCACGATGGTGGACTGAAACGTCACACGCGGGGACCAGCCTCAGATCCAGACGAGCGCCGGTCGGCATGGGTGTCCTTGAGCACACACAACGCCCTCATACTCGACTGGGTGCAGTAGTCGAGTATGAGAGCGCAGGCGGCGCGACCTGAGGGCCTACCTGGTGAGTTGGACAGAATCCTGGTTCATGGAACCTGTTCTGTCAGTAACAGCGATGCTCTGGAGGACAAGTGGGGCACGTACCGTTCCTCAGGCATTCCCGTATCAAGGGAGTAAGCGCGCCCTGGCCGGTCAGATCCTCTCCGTTTTCCCCGACGGTGGAGTGTCCCGCCTGATAGAGCCGTGTGCTGGTTCTGCCGCGTTGTCCGTTGCCTCGTTGTATTACAACCAGGCCGAGCGAGTACATATATCCGATGTCAACGGCCCTCTGATGGATCTGTGGAAATTGATCATCAGCAAGCCGGGATATTTGATTGACCAGTACACGCGCCTCTGGAACGAGCAACGTGACAATTCACGAGACTTCTACCTGGAAACTCGGGACAAATTCAACGCAACGAAAAGCCCCGAACTGCTCCTGTACCTGCTGTGCGGGTGCGTGAAAGCGGCAGTCCGCTACAGCAAAAGTAGCGACTTCAACCAGGGAGCAGATCACCGGCGTCTAGGCGCACGGCCGGCCAGAATGACGGAGAGGATCAATGCGGCCTCGCGAATATGCAGGCTGCCGCCGTCGGCACGGGCCCGTACAAAGCTGTGTTGACAAGTGCCGCGACTGACGAGCTTGTCTACCTGGACCCTCTTCATCAGGAACCAGCGACGTACCAGACCATCGCTATTTTACGGGTCTTCGGCGCGATGCATTTGCGGAGACACTTCATCGACCTGTTGACAATCATGTTTCGTTTATCGTGTCCTATGATGCGGTGACCGATGACAATCGGTACGGCTATGCACTACCCGATGAACTGGGACTCACCCACCGCCATGTCATTGCCGGGTATCCTCTCAGGCGACTCTTCAGGGCAAGAAACAGATAACCGTGGAATCGTTGTACATCTCTCCTGCCTTGATACAGCGACTGGGCGGGAAAGATCAACTGAACGCACGCCTTGGCCGTGGAGACGCCAACTAAGCTGCGCTGAACCCCAGGCGCGAAGCATCGGCGCCCACGACGATGCCCTCGATGCCCATATGACTCTTCGGGCTGCGGTGATCGGCAATCTCTACACCGCGGTGCGCGACGCCGATCACCTTGCCGAGGGCGTTCGGGCTGCCGTCCGAACCGACCACCTGCCGCACAGCTGGGTCATGTTGATGGCGGTCGACTGGAACAGCGTGATCGACCGCTCGAAGCCGCCCGTTGGCGCGGCAGCGGTCACCGAACCATCCGGCGCTGGGGTGTGCGACCTCACGGGCAGCCTCCATCCACTAGTTCGGAAAGTTTCCTAACATAATAGGCGTCAGTGGGAAGAGGCCGACGTAAACTTGCCACAACTCGGGACGAAGGGCAGGCCCACTTGACGGCGAGCAGGTCACCACAGGTCGGTACTCCCGCAGGGATGCGCGAACTCAACCAGCGAGCGGTGCTCGACCTGCTGCGGAACGCCGGCGCGGCCACCCGACCGCAGATCGCCAAGGACACCGGGCTGTCCAAGCCGACCGTCGGCCAGGCACTGCTGGATCTCGAACAGCACAAGCTGGTCCGCACCGTCGGCCGCACCTTCGCCGGCCAGGGCCGCTCTGCAGTGGTCTACGAGGCCAATCCGGCCGCCGGGCACGTACTCGGGATCGACATCGGCGGGGAGCGGATCAGGGTCGCGGTCGCCGATCTGGCCGGCAGCGTGGTCGCCAAACTCGACGAGCGCAATCGCTGCCGGTCGGCGACCGCGCTGGTGCGCACCGTCCGGGACTGCGCCGAGCGCACCCTGGCCGAGGCCGGTCTGGGTTTCGAGGAGGTGGTGACGACCGTGGTCGGCACCCCCGGCGTGCCCGACCGGACCTCGCGCACCCTGCACCGCGCGCCGAACCTGCCCGGCTGGGAACGCAAGGGGTTGCTCGGCGAACTGGAGGCGGCACTGGGCGCGGGACTGGTGGTGGAGAACGACGCCAATCTGTGCGCGGTCGGCGAGCACCAGGCCGGTGCCGCGCGCGGGGTGGACGTGTTCGTCTGCGTCACCGTCGGCACCGGTATCGGGATGGGCACCGTGGTCAACGGCGAACTGTTCCGTGGCGCGCACGGCGCGGCCGGCGAGGTGGGCTACCTCCCCTACGGCTGGCCGATGCGCGGACTGCCCAAGGCTGGCTACGCCCCGCCGCCGCAGGGCATGTTGGAGTCCGCGGCGGCGGCCCGGTCGGTGGTGGAGATCGCGATCGGCAACGGGCTGAGCACCGTGCGCACCGCCAAGGACGTGTTCCGGTTGGCGCACCAGGGCGACGCGCGGGCGTTGCGCGCGGTCGAGGAGGAGGCTGCCCGGTTGGCATTCGTGGTCGCCTCGGTGGCCGCGGTGATCGACCCGGCGCTGGTGGTCCTCGGCGGCGGGGTGGGCACCAACACCGATCTGTTGCAGGAGCCGTTGGAACAGGCGCTGCGGCGGACGATCCCGATGGCGCCGCCGATCGTGGCCGGCGAACTGGGCGAGGACGCGGTGCTGACCGGAGCGATCGCCACGGCACTGGGCACCGCGCGGGATCTGGTGTTCGACCGGCGCGGCCAGGTGGGTTGACCCAGGCGGTGCCGACCCGATCGGCCCAGTCGAAACCGCCGATACCGGCACAACCCGCGTGATCAACTGAGTAGGCGTTGACACCCTCGCGACCGCGCGGTGAAATACCACCGCGCTACGAGCCGAATTACGTCAGTTGTCCACATGAGGACCGGAGGCACGGTCATGCTTCGTCGCGTTGTCAGACCAGTGTTACTCGCCGCAACGGCCGCGACCACGATAGCCGCGCTGTGCACACCGGCCCTTGCCGTGCCGGCGACGGCGAGCACGCCGGCGCCGGACGCGAGCGCCAAGATCGACCGCCAGGTCCAGGCGATCATGGCGAGGATGACGCTACCGGAGAAGATCGGCCAGCTGTTCGTGGTGGATGCCTACGGCCAGACCGCGACCACCACCGATCCCGGCGACGTGGCCGCCAACAACGCCCTGTTCGGCACCGGCATCGACAACGCCACCCAGATGATCGACACCTTCCATCCCGGCGGCGTCATCTACTTCACCTGGAGCGACAGCGAGAACGCGCCGCAGCAGACCGCGACGCTGTCCAACGGGTTGCAGCAGGCCGCGATGGCAGCCGACGGCATCCCGCTCCAGATCAGCACCGACCAGGAGGGCGGGGTGGTCACCCGGATCGGCGCGCCGGGTTCGGTGTCGCCGGGCAACATGGCCATCGGCGCGACCTTCGATCCCGCGCAGGCCTACCAGGCCGCGAACGTGACCGGCAAGGAACTGCGCGCGCAGGGCATCAACATGGACGACGCGCCGGTCGTCGACGTGAACACCAACCCGCGGAACAGCGCGGACGGTCCCCGCTCCTTCGGCGACAACCCCGGAATGGTGCAGGCCTTCGCCTCGGCCGCCGTCACCGGCTACCAGAATGCCGGGATCGCCGCGCAGGCCAAGCACTTCCCCGGTCTCGGCGACACCACGACCAACACCGACAGCGGCGTCGCGGTCACCAGCGAGACCAGGCAGCAGATCATGAGCGTGGACGTGCCGGCCTTCCGCGCGGCCATCGCGGCCGGCGCGAAGTCGATCATGGCAGCGCACATCGTCGCGCCCGCGCTGGACCCCTCCGGCCTGCCGGCCAGCCTGTCCAACCCGATCGTCACCGGCGTCCTGCGCGACACGCTGCACTACAACGGCGTGGTGATCACCGACTCGCTCAGTGCCGGCGCGCTGGCGGCCTACACCCACCAGCAGATCATCACCGACGCGATCAACGCCGGCGACGACGAACTGCTGATCTGCCCGGAGCCGTCCGGCGGCAGTCTGGACGGCGCGGTGAACCTGCCGGAGTCCGAGCAGATCGTGGCGAACGCGGTGGCCGACGGCCAGATCAGCGTGGCCCGCATCGACCAGTCGGTCTCCCGCATCCTGCACCTGAAGGCCTCGCTGGGCCTGTTCACCAACCCCTACACCACCTCGGCCGCGGTGACCGCGACGGTCGGCACGCCCGCGCACCTCGCGGTGATGGCCGACGCGGCGAAGAACTCGATCACCTTGCTGCGCAACAGCGACGGCGTGCTGCCGCTGCCCGCGAACTCCGGCAAGCACGTGCTGGTCACCGGTTGGGGGGTGGGCACCACGCAGAACCTCGCCAACGACCTGACCGCGAAGGGCCTGAGCACCCAACTGCTGTGGACCGGTTCCCCCGGCGCCCCGGCCATCGCGCAGGCCGTCGCCGCCGCGCGGAACAACGACGTCACCGTGGTGACCAGTGACAACGCCTGGGGTGACACCAACCAGCAGAACCTGATCAGCGCGCTGCTGGCCACCGGCAAACCGGTGATCGTCGCGGCGGTCGGCGGACCGTACGACATCGCCTACTACCCCACGGCACCAACGTTCCTGGCCGCCTACGACTACCAGCAGCCGTCGCTGACCGCGCTGACCAACGCGATCACCGGGACCGCGCCGACCGGCCACCTCCCGGTGACCATCCCGAACGCGGCCGGCACCGCGACCCTGTTCGACTACGGCTCCGGGCTCTCGCGCTACGGCCACTGAGACACACCGGCACACCTCGATCCGACGACCTCACCAGGGACCGGCGCACCCGAGCGCCGATCCCTGGTGTCGTAGGGTGCTGACGTGGGTGTCAGCGGGCAACAGCAGTCGAGCGCCGCGCCGAAGCGGCTGCTGCCCAGGGCGCAGCGCCGGGCCCAGCTCATCGACGCGGCCAAACGCTGCTTCGCCCGCAACGGATTCGCCGCGACCTCGATGGAGGAGTTGGCGGCCGAGGCCGGCGTGACCAAGATGATCATCTATCGGCATTTCGCGGCAAAGGCCGACCTCTACCGCGCCGTGCTCGACGAGGTCGACGAACGGTTGACCACCGCGGTCGGCGGGGCCGCGGAGTGGGCGGCGAACCTCGATGCCCTGGTCGGCTTCGCGGCGGGCGACCCGGAGGGTTTCGTGCTGCTGCACGAACACGCCGCCAGGGAACCGGAGTTCCGCGACCGCGCCGACGCGGTGCGCGAGATCGGCCCTCGGATGGCGCAGGAGCGGCTGAGTGCGCACCTGCCCGATGCCGGTCGGCGGGAGTGGGCCGCGCAACTACTGCCCAGGGTCGTCATCCAGGCCATCCTGGCCTGGCTCGCGGCCGGTCGGCCGGGCACGGTCGCGGCCACCAGCCAGACGCTGCGCACCCTCACCCGCGAGGTGCTCGCCGCCGTCGCCGCCCATCCCCCGGACGCCGACCCCGCCGGCTGACGCGCCACTCCCCCACCCTGGCGTCCGGACGCGGCGTCGTCGAAGGAACCGAGCACGGAACCGTCCGATCAGGACTCAACGGTAACCAGATCGACGGCATACATCTCGTTGAGCGCCACGACCGCCTCGCGGAGGCTGGCGCGCAGTTCCGGCGGCTGCAACACCTCGATCTCCTTGCCCAGCCGCAACACCTCGGCCAGCGCATGTCGCGGCGACTCGATCGGCACCACCGCCCGCCGCCAACCGTGCTCGTCCGGTGGTTCGGCGTTGTTGATCGCGGCCCGGCCGGCGAACGCCATCCACACCCACTGGACCATCTCATAGCCGACCGGGGACAGCCGGACGACCATTTCCGCCTGGTAGACGCCGTGCTCGTAGTGTTTGACCCAGTCCCGCCAGAACTCGACGAGGTCGAAGCCGGCCGGCCGGTGACAGTGCTCCGGCAGGGTTTCCAGGTCCACGACGCGGCCGACTCGATAGGTGCGGACCTTGCCGCCGCCGGCCGCGACGAGATACCAGACACCCGCCTTGCAGACCACGCCGAGCGGGTCCACCTCGCTGGTGGACTCCCTGGGTGTGCTGCCGGCGCCCTGGTAGTGAATCCGGACCCGGTGCTGGTTCCAGACCGCGGCGGCGACGGCGGCCAGATGCGGCACCGCGTCGAGTTCACGGAACCAGGACGGCGCGTCGAGGTGGAAGCGCTGCCTGATCCGGGCCGCCCGCTCACGCAACTCCGGCGCGAGGGAAGCTTCGAGTTTCAGCTGGGCGGCGGCCAGTTCCGCGCCGAGGCCGAGTTCGGCGGCGGCGTCCGGCACACCGGCCAGGAACAGGGTGTCGGCTTCCTCGCTGGTCAGCCCGGTGAGCTTGGTGCGGTAACCGTCCAACAGCCGATATCCACCGGCCGGTCCGCGATCGGCGTACACCGGTACCC
>CAJCJE010000324.1 GCA_903970565.1 Candidatus Melainabacteria bacterium
CAGGAGCGATACTGGTTCCTGGAATCGAACAGCTCCGGCCAATATGGCTGGTTGGAAGCCCAGACCGGGGCCCCGATCACCGCTACCTTGGCCGATCTGCTCACCCAACCGTCCGGGAGCCGCCCGTGACCATCAGCAACATCACCGACATCGAGTGGAGTCCGCACGCCGCCCGGCTGGCCGACGAGCTGGTCGCGGCGGGCAAGCTCACCGACCCGCGCCTGGCCAAAGCGGTCCAGGGCGTTGCACGACACGCGTTCGTCCCCACCTACTACCAGCAGACCGCCGATGGGTCCTGGGCCGAACGCGCCAGCATCGATGACCTTGCTGCGGTCTATACCAACAGCGCTCTGATCACGGCACTGGCCACAACTCCGGCCGGCACCACGGTGTTGTCCTCCTCCACGCAACCCGGCCTGATGACCCGCATGATCGAAGCCCTACACCTCGCCGACGGGAAACGGCTGCTGGAAATCGGCACCGGAACCGGCTACAACGCCGCGCTCCTGGTGCGTCGCTTCGGCGAGCGCAACGTGTTCTCCATCGACGTCGAGCCCGACCTCGTCGACCTGGCCCGCACCAGGTTGGCCGGACTGGACATGCATCCCACCCTGATCGCCGGAGACGGCGCCGCCGGGTTGCCCGAGCACGCGCCATTCGACGCGATCATCGCCACCTGCGCAGTCCCGGCCATCTCAGCAGCGTGGATCGAGCAAGTCCGACCAGGCGGGGTGATCCTCACCGACCTCAAGATCGCTCCCGGCGCGGGCAGCCTGGTCCGACTCACCCGCACCACCGACACCACGGTGCAGGGCCGGTTCGACGCGACCTACGCAGCGTTCATGGACCTGCGCCACATTCCCGGTGGCAGCCGGCCAGCGTTCGCGGTCGACCGGGATCACAATCGGGCCGACTACGGCACCACCAGCCTGGACCCGAACACACCCTGGACCAACTTGCTGGTCTGGTTCCTCGCCTCGTTCGAGTTGGGCCCCGACATCGCCTACGGCTACACCATTCCCCACGGCGGCGCCATCCCCGCCTACTCCACCACCGCACCCACCGCGTCCTGGATCGCCACATCGGACGGATCCTGGGCCGAGATCACTCTTGTCCAGCAGAACGGACTGCACTCCGTAGCCGAAGGCGGGCCGCGCCGACTCTGGCAGATGATCGAACACGCTCACCGTCAATGGGTCGAGCTGGGCCAACCCGGCTGGGACAGATTCGGCTTGACCGTCACCAGGGACGTCAACATTGTCTGGCTCGATCACCCTGATAGCAAACACAAGTGGCCTGTTCTCCGCTGATCACACGGTATCCGAGGCCGGGAGTTGGACGGCCGGCTCCTTGTTGTTGCCTCGCTTCCAAGGTTTCGACCGCGATATCTGAAGCGGGTCGAGATCGGCGATCCGCGCGAGTACGCCGACCGGCTGCATCAGCTGCCGCGCACACTTGTCAATGGCTGAGGAGCGCAAACCGGGCGGAAGCCGGTGACGCCGACCTGGCGGTAGTCAGCGGCGACGGTCGTCGTAGCGGTCGTCCTCGTAGCGGTCGCGGTCGCGGTGATGATGGGCGTGGAATTCGCCGTCGGGGTTGTCGTTGACTTCCCGGTACAGCAACGAATGTACGTACTCGACCTGGGGAATGTCGTCGAACTCCAGTGGGTCGTCGGAGGCCGACTCGATGACCAGCGTGCCGGCGCCCCAGATGCGGTCGATCAGGCCGTGTTCGAAACGGACGCTGTTGATCCGGGAGAGCGGAATATCCATGCCGGTCCGGTTCAGCACGCCCTCGCGGGCCATCACCCGGTCGGTGGTGACGATGAAGTGCGTGGTGCGCCACCGCATCAGCGGGATGATCGTGCACCAGACGACGAGCACGACGGCGACAACCGTGATGGCGATCCAGCCGGCCTCGTGCCAGGACTGTTTGGTCAGCAGGGCGGAGGCGTACGCCGCCGCCGCGACCACCACGAGAAAGATCAGTACCGGAAGGATCAGCATCTTCCAGTGCGGATGCTTGTGCAGCACGACCTCCTCACCCTCGGTGAGCAGGTTCTCGGGGTAGGCCACGGCACTCCTCCGGTGTCTCACGCTTCGCGGTCGATAACGATCACGGTACCTGCACGCACCGTGGTCGAGCCGTCATGTCGGGTGGCGAATCACTGACGATATCGACACGGTGACGATGCCCCGATTCTGCCCCAGAACGGGCGAACGCCGTCAGTCCTGCGTGCGCAGGTGCACCACGTCGCCGGCTGACACGGAATGGTCGGTGCCGTCGGCCATCCGCACGACCAGGGTTCCATCGCCCTCCAGGTAGCTGGCGACGCCCTCGATGTCGGCCGTCGCGCCGCCCAACTCGACGCGGACCCGCCGGCCGAAGGTGACGCAGTACTGCCGGTACTCCTCGTGCAGGCCGGAGGCGAAGGGGTTGCCGTCGGCGGCGCGCCAGGCGTCGTCGAGGGTGGCCAGCTCGGTGAGCAGCCGAGCCACGATCTCGGTGCGGTTCAGCTGGGTCGCGCCCGTCTCGGCCAGCGACGTGGCAACCAGGCCGCCGGCACCCAGGGGCACGTCCTCGGTCAGGGGGAGCACGTTGAGACCCATGCCGAGCACCACGGCATTGCCGCTCTGGTCGCTGACCTCGGCCAGCACCCCGGCGGCCTTGCGCTGCTCGGCGCCGAGCAGCAGGTCGTTCGGCCATTTCAAGCCGGCTTCGGCCGCGCCGGCCCACCGGGCGGTGCGGACCAGGGCGACCCCGGCGAGCAGGGTCAGCCAGCTCAGCCGGACGCGCGGCAGGCCTTCGGGCCGTAGCAGGACGCTGAGATAGATGCCGCCGGCCGGCGGTGAAACCCACTGGCGGGAGCGGCGGCGGCCCTGCCCGGCGGTCTGCTGTTCGGCGAGCAGCACGGTGCGGTCG
>CAJCJE010000325.1 GCA_903970565.1 Candidatus Melainabacteria bacterium
GACGATGTCGTGGTGGAGCGGGTCAGCCCGGGGGACGACCCTCTTCGGGACGGTTACACCGCCATGATTATCGCGTGTGGCCGCGCCAGAGGTAAGCCCCTGAACTGAGGACTGACGGCGTGCGGATCGAACCGAGGCGACAAACGCTAGAGGTGTGGCAGGCGGTCGCGGAATTCTCCCGCCGCGATCGGGATCACGAGGTCCCCTGGCGCTGGGGAGGGCGCGACGGGCGGAACTCGATCAGTGACGCCGAACAGATTCTCTGCCTGATGTACCCGGCTGCCGAGATCAGCCAGTTCCGCCTCGATAATCCGGACGAAATCGCCGACGATGTTCTGGAGGCGTTGTCCGCGATAGGCGACAGCCGGGAGATTCCACAGCTGCTCGTCGATGTGCTCACCGAGTACATGATCAGTTACACCTCCGACTCGAAAACTCCAGTTTTCGCGGGTTCCGGCTATTTCCGTGCCCGCGACGAGGGTACCGAGCTGACCGAGGCGCAGCGCGGCCTCGATGTGGTCGACTCGTTCGCGACCTCGATTTCGCTGACACTGGCCACCCTCGGTTTCCTCAAGGTGTTCCGGCCGCTGGTGCGCAGGCCGGAACTGAAGGACAGAATCAAGCACCTTGAGGCGATGACCAGTACCCGGTTGTCGGCGGCCATGATCGGCCTGTTGCGAAGTTTCTCGGTCAACGTGTTCAAGGCCGGGGACTCGCAGGGGCAACTGTTGCTGCGCACCCTGCGGCAGGACGAGCGCCAGACCGACCGGGAGGTGCTCGACGAACTCAGGGACCGGCTCAAGCCGGTCCGGGCCAGTCTGCGCGACGCCACTCTCGGGATCAGCACGAAAGAGCTGCTCGACAAGCTCGAAGACGACAACATGATGTTCGAGTGCGGCTTCTCCTGGGGCATCGTGCGCGGCGCGCCGATCATCGACACCCCTGATCCGGTCGGTGAGCAGCCGGACGGGGTCGCGCTCAACGCCCCCTACCTCTATTTCACCGTCGTCGCCATCGACGGCATCGTCGAACTGTTCTCCGAACGGTCTCGGGTACTGGGCCTGCTCAACGCCGGCCAGCAGCGCCTGGCCCAGGCGCTGCAACTGCGCTGGGACCTGACGATGGGCTACTGGTCGGCGATCGCGCGGGCGGGCGCGGGGCGCTGGCCACTGGAGAACATTCCCTGGCGGACCACGGACAACGAGGAGTCCGACTACTTCAGCCTGCTGGTCACGGCGGTGGTGATCCAGGAACTGCTGACCCGCCGCGCCACCGACGACGACCTGACCCGCACGGTCGAGGTGTTGGAGGAACTGGCCATCCGGGGCCGGGTGAACCGGCGAATACTGCGCGACGGCGATCCCGCGGTGGCCCTGCACTCGCCGGGCGTGCGACTGGAACTGACCGGCGGCAACACGCTCGGGCCCCCGATGTGCTGGCAGGTGGCGGACTTCTCGGCGCTGCTGCTCAAGCGCGCGCTGCGCGCCGCCGGCCTGTCCCGCAACATCAGCGCGCGGGACCGGCTGCTCGCCATCGCCGAGGACGCGCTGGAGCACATGTCGCGGCGGCGAATCCCGCACGGCCCGGCCAGCGGGCTGTGGGACACCACCGAGGAACTGCTCGGTACGTCCGTTGCCGACGATCACCTGCCGTCCTGGTACATGACCGAGCGCATGATCGAGTGTCATGTTATGGCGACCAGGGCGGTCAGCCAGCCGCCGGTGATCAGCCGGCAGCTGATCACCACCGCCGTCGACCTGCTCGGCGAGGCCGAGCACCTGTTCAGCCAGTATCAGCTGGAGGTGCCCGACCGGCCGGGTTCGCGGATGCACGACATCCTGTTGCGCATCGACGCCGGTCTGATCAGGGCACGGGAAGTGCTGCGTACCAAGCCGGGCACCTCGATCGCGATCACCCAACGGGTGCTCGGCGACCTCGACGAGTTGGCCGTCGCCCAGCAGCGCGCCGCGCGGAGTCGGTGACCATGCTGGTCTTCGCCACCTCGGACAAGGGCGGCACCGGCCGCTCGGTCACCAGCTGCAATGTCGCCTACCGAAGCGCGTTGCAGGGCAACGACGTCTGCTATCTGGACTTCGACTTCGGTTCGCCGACCTCCGGCTCGATCTTCGAGACCAGGTCGGTGGAGACCGGCACGCAGCGGCCGGGGATGCATTCCCTGCTACAGGGCCGCGCGACCGAGCCGACCAGGATCGACGTGTGGGCGGAGGCGGACTGGCAGGCGCCTCGGCTGCGACCCCCGCACGCCGGCAGCCTCGTACTGTTCCCCGGCGACCGGGGCGGTGGCGAATTCCTGATGGGGCCGGAGGTGATCCGCCGCTGTCTCGAACTGTTCCTGCGGCTCAACGAGGAGTTCGACATCTGTTTCGTCGACCTCAGCGCGGGTCGCTCGCACGCCATCGACGCGGTACTCGAAGTGACCACGCGCAAGGAACTGCGCGCGGTCACGCACCGGTGGATGGTCTACCACCGGTGGACCCAACAGCACATCGTGGCCGCGGCCGACCTGGTGTACGGGGAACGCGGTCTGCTCAAGACCGGTATCGAGCACGGCCACGACGAGGCGAGTCTGCGTAATTCGATCCGGTTCGTCCGCACCGCCGTGCAGGATCTCAACTCTTCCGATCTCATGCCGATCCGCGACACCCAGGTCGTCTGGCTACAGGCCTGTGACAAGGGCCTGCAACTGCTCGCCGCCAAGCGTGGCCTCGGATCGAGCATGGTGCTCGGCAGCACTCCGATGGACCCGGTGTTGCAGTGGCAGGAACAGCTCATCACCGACGACGATGTCAGCGCGACCCAGATCGCGAACACCGCCACCAGGGACGCCTTCGCCGAGTTGGCCCGACGGCTGACCGAGGACACGGCGTGGGAGGGCCTGTGAGCGGGGCCCTCGGCGCGAACCCGCCAGCACCGGGAGTGTTCGTGTCGTGGCGCGGCGCCGGCGAGGTGGCGTCATGAGTGGGTCCTCGCCGCCGGGGGAGGCTACGGGGGAGGTGCCGGGGCGGGCCGAGGAACCTGCGGCGGTCACCTTCCGGGAGTTGGCCGCGCAGCCGAAGGTGGACAGCGTCGGCCTTTCACAGCTGTCGATCGAACTCGGCCACCTCTACATGGAGGACTTCGCCGCCGGGCCGGACCGGTTGGACGCCCAGTTCGC
>CAJCJE010000326.1 GCA_903970565.1 Candidatus Melainabacteria bacterium
GGAGTGCGAAGCTGGCGATGATCATCGTGAAGACGACGACCACCACGCCCATGGCCGCGGCCTGGCCCATGTCAAAACCGAGGAACGCGCGCTGGTAGATGTAGAACGGCAGGTTCGCGCTCGCCGTGCCCGGTCCGCCCTGGGTCATCAGGTAGACCGCGTCGAAGCTGTTCACGATGTAGATCGCGCCGAGCAGCACCGACAGCTGGATGTAGCGGCCGAGCTGGGGCAGCGTGATCGAGGCGAAGGTGCGCCACCGGCCGGCACCGTCCACCTGCGCGGCTTCGAGCACTTCCTTGGACTGGCTCTGGAGGCCGGCCAGGATCAGCAGCGTCATGAACGGGGTCCACTGCCAGATGATCTCGATGATCACCGAGCCGAGCGGGAACGCCGAGAGCCAGTCGAAGTGGTTGACGCCGAAGGGCCGCAGCACGAAGTCCAGCAGCCCGTAGGTCGGGTCGAACATCGTCGTCTTCCACAGCAGCGCGCCGGCCGCGGGCATGATCAGGAAAGGCGTGATGATCAGTGTCCGGACCACCGCCCGGCCCCGGAAGGTCCGGTCCAGCAGCAGCGCCAGGCACACCCCGAGGACCAGGGCGATCAGCACGGCGGCGACGGTCATGACCACCGTGTTCAGGGTGGCGCTGCGGAACTCGCTGTCGGTGAAGACGTCGAGGTAGTTGGACAGGCCGACGAAGTGCCGGGAGCCGGGACGGACCAGGTTCCAGGACTGCGTCGAGTAGAACAGGGTCAGCAGGAAGGGGATCTGGGTGACCACGATAGTGAAGATCAGCGCGGGCAGCAGCGGAGCGCGACGTCGCCAGGGCGAGTTGGGTAACTTGCCCTCGACCTTGCCGGTCCGGACGTCTGGCGAGGTGATGACCCGCGTCGGTGCGGGAACCGTTGTCATGACTTACTCCCCGGCTTATAGGTGTCACCGACGGTCTGGGCGTAGGCCTGCGACTGTTGCAGTGCCTGGGCGACCGTCTCCTGACCGGCGACCGCCGCGGACAACTGGTCGCTGACGCGGGTGCCGAGGTCCTGGAACTCCGGTATGCCGACGAACTGGAGGCCGTAGTAGGGCACCGGCTGAGTCATCGAGTTGGCCTGGGTCGCGCTGTTGATCGCATCCAGCGTCGGTTGCGCGTACGCCTTCGCCGCCGCCTTGTACTGCGGGATCTGGTAGGTCGAGAGCCTGCTGCCCGGTGGGACCTGGCTCCAGCCCATCGTGTTGCCGACCAGCGACATGTACTGCTTGTCGGTCATCCAGGACATGAACTGCCAGGCGGCGTCCTTGTTCTGGGTGGTCTTGGGAATCGCCAGCGACCAGGTGTAGAGCCAGCCACTGGACTTGGTCTTCTCCACCGGCGCGGGCGCGTACCCGTTGAGGCCGACCACCTTGCTGCTGGCCGGGTCCTCGGTGGTGCCGGTCATCGAGGTGGCGTCGTACCACATCGCGGCCTGTCCCTGCGCGTACGCGGTGCCGCACTCGGAGAAGCCGGCACTGGAGGCGCCGACCTCGCCGTAGTTGCGGATCAGGTTCACGTAGAAACTGGTGGCCTGCTCGAAGGCCGGGGAGGTCAGTTCGGCGTCCCAGTTCTTGGTGAACCACTGTCCGCCGAAGGTGTTCACCACCGTGTCCAGCGGGGCGAGGCTCTCACCCCAGCCGGGGTCGCCGCGTAGGCAGATCCCGGCCACTCCCTTCGACGGGTCGTTCAGCTTGGCCGCGAAGGAGGCGACCTGTTGCCAGGTCGGATGCGCCGGCATGGTCAGCCCGGCCTTCGCGAACAGGTCCTTGCGGTAGACCAGGAACGAGGACTCACCGTAGAAGGGCACCGAGTACATCGAGTTCTGGTACGACAGCGACTGCCGGATGCTCGGGATGAAGTCGTTCTCGTCGTAGCCGGGGGTGCTGGCGATGTAGGGCTCCAGGTTGGTCAGCCAGCCGTTCTTCGCCCACTGCGGTGTCTCGTAGTTGCTGATCATCACCACGTCGAACTCGCCACTGCCGGTCGCGACCGCGGCGGTGATCTCGCCGCGGGCCTGGTTCTCCGGCAGTGTCACGAACTTCAGGTGGATGTCCGGATGCTGTTTCTCGAACTGGCTGGACAGCTGGATCGCTTCGGTCATCTGCGAGTTCGACACGATCGCGACCACGAGAGTCTGCCCGTTGTCACCGAGCGCGCCCGCTCCGGCGCAACCAACCAGCGTGAGCATCGCCGCGGACAGCAGCACCACCAACCGCAACCGAGCCCGGATTCGACCCATCGGCTCATCCTTCCTGTTCGGCGTTGGGCAGCACCTGGACCTTGAGTCCGGCTCCGCTGCGCATCAGCTCCAGCGCCTTCGGGTATTCGCTCAGCGGCAAGGCGTCGGTCAGCAGCGGAGCGGTCTCCACCGCACCGTTGGCGACCAGGTCCAGTGCCGCGCCGTAGCTGTTGAGCACGGCCATCGAGCCGACGATGGTCAGCTCGTCGTTGTAGATCCGGAACGGCGAGAGGTTCACCTGGGCGTCACCCGGTGCCACCCCGAAGATCAGCAGCCGGCCGCCCCGGCGGACCGAGTTGAAGGCCGCCTCGATCGCGCTCGGCACGCCGGTGCAGTCCACCGCCGCGTCGAACCGTTCCCCGCTCAGCTGAGCAGTATCGGTGGTGACCGCGTCGGCGCCCAGCTGGGTCGCGCGCGGCAGCCGCGCCGCGTTGCGGTCGACCATCGTCACCGAGGCGCCGCCGCGCTGTAGCAGCTGCTGCATCAGCAGACCCATCGTGCCGGCCCCGATGACCAGGAACCGCTCGCCGGCCTCGACCCCGATCCGACGCACCCCGTGCACCGCGCAGGACACCGGCTCGACCAGCGCACCCTGTTGCCAGTTCAGGGAATCCGGCAGCCGGTAGGCGTTCACGGCCGGTACCGCGACGTACTCGGCGAACGCGCCGTCGACCGTGTCGCCGGTGGCATTCCAGTTCGCACAAAGGTTTCCGTGTCCGGATCGGCACGGTCCACAGTGTCCGCAGAACAACGAGGGGTCGACCGCGACCCGGTCGCCCACCTGCCATTCGGCCGGCGCGTTCTTGCCGATCTCGACGATCTCCCCGGCGAATTCGTGTCCCGGCACGATTGGGTAGGGAGTTGGCGGGAACTCGCCGTCGGCGATGTGCAGATCGGTGCCGCAGATACCGCACGCCCCCACCCGCAGTACCAGCTGACCGTCGCCCGCCGTGGGGTCCGGAACCTCGCCGACTCGAATTGAGCCCGGCTTGTCCACGATCGCCGCACGCATAAACCACCCACCAGTGTCATCTCATGCTCATCAGAGCGTCATTGGACTGTCGCATCGGAGCTGACAGCACGTAATTGAAGAACTTCATGCGGATAGCGTCAACCGCCTGGACCGAAGTGCGATACCATCTGCTCATATGAGCGCAGATTCGCTGGACCTGTCTAGTAACTGGGGCCCGGCGCAGAACATGCTGGCCGCCTCGGTGGCCCGCCGGTTCCACCTCGACGGTCGTACCAAGGTACAGATCGCCGACGAGTTCGGCATCAGCCGGTTCAAGGTGGCCCGGCTGCTGGATGCTGCGCTGCAACGCGGTCTCGTCGAGGTCCGGATCAGCCTGCCCGACCCACTCGATCTGGAGCTTTCCGGTGCATTGCGCGAGGCCTACGGCCTGCGCAGAGCGTTGGTACTACAGCGACCGTCCGAGCGGGACGCGGCCGATCCGGTCCTCGGACTGCGTCGGCGGCTGGGCTCGATGGCCGCTGAACTGCTCACCGAGACGATCACCACGACCGACGTGCTCGGCCTCGCCTGGGGGCGCACGGTCAACGCAATGGTGGAGTCCCTAAAAAGACTGGCGCCATGCTCAATTGTGCAACTGTGTGGCGTCTACTCCCGGATGGATCTTCACGACAGTTCGGTGGAAACGGTCAGCAGAGCCGCCACGCTCGCCGGCGGAAACGGCTATCCGATCTACGCGCCACTGGTCCTCCCGGACCGGCGCACCGCCGAAACCCTGCGCCGCCAACCGGGTGTCGCCGACGCCTTCGAGCGTTTCGACCGGATCACCACCGCGGTGGTCGCCATCGGTGCCTGGCAGGCCGGCCTGTCCACCGTCTACGACGTGCTCGACCCGAAGGCTCGGCAGGGCCTTGGCCAGCACGGCGTCATGGCGGAAATGGCCGCCCGGCTGTTCGACGCCGACGGCCGCGCGTTGAGTACCGGCCTCGCGCACTACGTACTGGCCATCGAAACCGAACAGCTGCGCCGGGTGCCCGAGGTCATCGCGCTGGCCGGTGGCATGTCCAAAGCGGCCTCGATCGACGCGGTACTGCGGTCCGGCCTGGTCACCACCCTGGTCATCGACTCCGACACCGCAGAACTCCTGCTCGAACTCACCAGCGCCCGGCCGCCCGTCAACCCGGCCACCGACCGAGCCACCCCGCCACCGAAGTAAGTCCAGGTAAACAACTGGTACGGCAACGGCCCGCGTCGATCGTCTCGACGCGGGCCGTGCCGTACAAAAGCTGCCGTACAAAAGCTGCGGTGGAAAAGCTGCCGGGCGAAAGCTGCCGTGGAAAACTCAGCGGTTGCCGAAACCGGCGCGCCGCAGGGCGTCGGCCATCGAACCGCTCGCGGGCGTCCCACCCGATCCGCCGCGTTGGCCGCCCTGACCACCCTGGCCGCCCTGCCGGCCACCGGACTGACCACCCTGCCGGCCACCGGACTGGCGCTGGCCGGAACCCCGGTTGTTGTCCCGGCGTCCGCCGGAACCCCGGTTGCCTGCCTCGCCCCGGTTGTCGCCCTGCGGTCCGGACTGCTGCGCGGCATCGTCGTCAAGGCGCAGGGTGAGCGAGATCCGCTTGCGCGGCACGTCGACGTCGAGCACCTTCACCCGGACGATGTCGCCGGACTTGGCGACCTCCCTGGGGTCCTTGACGAAGTTCCTCGACATCGCCGACACGTGCACCAGGCCGTCGCAGTGCACGCCGATGTCCACGAACGCGCCGAACGCGGCCACGTTGGTGACCACACCCTCCAGCAACATGCCCGGCCGGAGGTCGCCGATCTTCTCGACCCCGTCGGCGAAGGTCGCGGTCCTGAACTCCGGGCGCGGGTCGCGGCCCGGCTTGTCGAGTTCGGCGAGGATGTCGGTGATGGTCGGCAGCCCGAAGGTGTCGTCGACGAACTTGGCGGCCTGCACGGCCTGCAAAACCCGGGTGTTGCCGATCAGGGTGCGGATGTCGGTGTTGGCGTCGGCCACGATCCTGCGCACCACCGGGTAGGCCTCCGGGTGCACGCTGGAGGCGTCCAGCGGGTCGTCGCCGTCCGGGATGCGCAGGAAGCCGGCACACTGCTCGAACGCCTTCGGACCCAGTCGCGGCACCCCCTTGAGCGCGGCGCGGGAACGGAAGGAACCGTTGGTGTCCCGATGCAGCACGATGTTCTCGGCCAGCCCCTCGCTGATCCCGGACACCCGGCGCAGCAGCGGCGCGGACGCGGTGTTCAGGTCGACGCCGACGGAGTTCACACAGTCCTCGACCACCGCGTCCAGCGAGCGGGAGAGCTTCACCTCGGCGAGATCGTGCTGGTACTGGCCCACTCCGATGGACTTCGGGTCGATCTTGACCAGTTCGGCCAGCGGGTCCTGTAGACGGCGGGCGATCGACACCGCGCCGCGCAGCGACACGTCCATGTCCGGGAACTCCCGCGAGGCGTACGGCGAGGCCGAGTACACCGACGCGCCCGCCTCGGACACCACGACCTTGGTGAGTTTGAGATCCGGGTGGGCCTTGATCAGGTCGGCGGCCAGCCTGTCGGTCTCGCGGGAGGCGGTGCCGTTGCCGATCGAGATCAGCTCGACGTCGTGCTGTCTGGCCAGCTTCTCCAGCGTGTGCAGGGACTCGTCCCAACGCTGCTGCGGCTGGTGCGGGTAGATCGCGGTGGTCGCGACGACCTTGCCGTTCGCGTCGACGACCGCGACCTTCACCCCGGTACGGAAACCGGGGTCCAGGCCCATCGTGGCGCGCGAGCCGGCCGGCGCGGCCAGCAGCAGGTCACGCAGGTTCGCGGCGAACACCCGGACGGCCTCGTCCTCGGCCGCCTGGCGCAGCCGCATCCGCAGGTCGATGCCGAGCCGGACCAGAATCCGGGTCCGCCAGGCCCAGCGGACGGTGTCCGACAGCCACTTGTCGCCCGGCCTGCCCTGATCGGAGATGCCGAAGCGGGCCGCGATGTCGATCTCGTAGCGGCTGCGGGTCGGCGGCGCGTCCTGGTCGGCCGGCGCTTCCTCCGGCTCGGCGGTGAGGTCGAGGATCTCCTCCTTCTCACCTCGGAACATCGCCAGCACCCGGTGCGAGGGAAGGGTAGTGAAGGTTTCGGAGAAGTCGAAGTAGTCCGCGAACTTCGCGCCCTCTTCCTCCTTCTTCTCCCGAACCTTGGCGGTCAGCCGACCTCGCGACCACATCTGCTCGCGCAGCCCACCGACCAGGTCGGCGTCCTCGGCGAACTGCTCGACCAGGATCGCCCTGGCCCCGTCCAGCGCGGCGGCGACGTCCTCGATACCCGCTTCCGGGTTCAGGAACGCCGCGCCGGCGGCCTGCGGGTCGACGGTCGGATCGGACAGCAGGCCATCGGCCAGCGGTTGCAGGCCGGCCTCCCTGGCGATCTGCGCCTTGGTCCGCCGCTTGGGCTTGTACGGCAGGTAGATGTCCTCAAGTCGGGCCTTGGAGTCGGCGGACATGATCTGCGCCCGCAGCGCGTCGTCGAGTTTGCCCTGGGAATCGATGGACTCCAGGATCGCCGCGCGCCGCTCGTCCATCTCGCGCAGGTAGTGCAGCCGTTCCTCAAGAGTGCGCAGCTGCGCGTCGTCGAGGGTGCCGGTCACCTCCTTGCGGTACCGGGCGATGAACGGCACGGTCGCGCCACCGTCCAACAGCTCGACGGCCGCCTTCACCTGCCCCTCGCGCACCCCGAGTTCATCGGCGATCTTCTGGTGGACGTTCGGCTGGCTGACGATGGTTGTCACGACCCTGCATTCTGCCTTGTCGTCGGATGTGGGGTGGTCCCAGGCGGTCTGTTCCACCGTAACCGGTGCTGGTATCACGCTCCGGTCGGAGTCGGTGCATTGACCGCGTAGCGCCAGAATTCACGCATCAGAGGGGTCGGAGTGGGACTGGTCATGGCCGTCTGGGTGAGCAGGATGGCCACCGAGCCGGTGGCGGGCGTGAGGTGGGCGCAGGTGCCGGTGCCGCCGACCCAGCCGTAGCGGCCCGGTACGTGCCACTCCGCGCCGCCCCCGACGTCGACCGAACCGCCGAAACCCCAGCCCTGGCCTTCCAGGAACAGGGTGTTCGCCGCGCGCTGCGCCGGGGTCAGGTGGTCGGTGGTCATCGCCCGCACCGACTCTGCGGAAAGGATCTGCCGACCGTTGACGGTGCCCTTCGCCAGGATCATTCGCGCGAAGCGCAGCCAGTCGTCGGCGGTCGAGGCGAGGCCGCCGGCACCGGAGGGGAACGCCGGCAGCGAACTCCACTGGCCGTCGGGAGTGTCCAGCAGCTCCAGTTTCCCGTCGGAGTCCTCCCGGTAGTAACTGGTGAACCGGTGGCGTTTGTCGGCCGGCACGGTGAATCCGGTGTCGACCATGCGCAGCGGTTGGAATATCCGCTCGGCGAGGAATTCCGGCAGCGACTGGCCGGACACTCTGGCGATCAGCACGCCCTGGAGGTCGGAACCGGTGTTGTACAGCCAGGACTCGCCGGGCTGGCCGAGCATCGGAATCCGGGCCAGCATGGCCAGCGCCTCGTCCGGGGCCGGCGCGCGCTGCGGGTCGCGACCGCTGCGCTGCACCTGCGCCAACAGCGGGGCGGCCGCGGGCAGCGAGGAGTCGGCCGGGAGGCCGTAGCCGGCGCGGAAGGTGAGCAGATCGAACACGGTGATCGGCCGGTTGGCCGGCACGACGTCCTCGACCGGGCTGGCCGGGGTGCGCACGACCATCGGCGCGGCCAGTTCCGACAGCCAGTTCGCGATCGGGTCGTCGAAGGCGAGTCGGCCCTCGTCGATCAGCATCAGCACCGCCGCCGCGGTGATCGGCTTGCTGATCGAGGCGAGCCGGAAGATCGAGTCCCGGCTCATCGGGGCGCTGTCGTCGATGTCGACCGAGCCGGCCGTCCACACCTCGACCGCCTCGCCGCGCGCCACCAGGGCGACCGCGCCGGCTATTGCTCCGTCGCTGACACAACTGTTCAGGATCTCGCGCGGGACGGCGGTCATCAGTTCCTTTTCCGGTCCGGGTACGTTCGCAAAACGTAGCCCATCGGTGCGACCGGAACTCGCCCCCGCGCGCGGGGGTGAAACATCTCGATCAGTGGATGCCCGGGTGTGGCCGGAGTCCTGCCCGCCCGCCTTCTGTCAGCCTGGGCCGCTGCCGGTGCCGTAGGGTTCCCGACTGTGGTTCCCGAATCGTTTCATGACTTCTTCCTCGGCGTGATGAGTGTCGCTGGCGCGCTCGTCGGCCTGCTGTTCGTGGCGATCTCGGTGACCCCGGCGGCGGTCACCGACAAGGCGGAACACCTCGAACACCGGGTCCGCGCGGGCACCGCGATGTTGGCGTTCGTCAATCCGCTGCTGCTGTCGATGCTGGCGCTGATTCCCGGCATCGATCTCAACCCCTGCGCGATCACCATGTCCAGTGTCGGCATGGTGTCCACAGTGGCCCTGTTGATCGTGGTCGTTGTCCAGGCGATCGGACCCTCGACGCGCCGGTCGCTGAGTATGGGCCGCCGGGTGCGCGCGGCATTGTGGTTGGTAGGGATAGAAATCCTGTTCGTGCTGGAGTTCGTCAGCGCGAACCGGTTGAACGCCGGTCAGGTCGATCTCAGTGCTCTCAAAGAGCTGGCGATCCTGATGGTGCTGTTGTTCTCCACCGGTATCACCCGCGCCTGGGAACTCGTCGGCGCCCGCGCGGCACGGGTGGTCACCTCGCTGCGGGACGCGGCCACCGAAATCCATGAGCTGCACGAACTGCACCAGGACCAGCAACGGCATCAGCTCCAGGACCAGCAGGTCGTCGAGCCCGAGGCGCCGGCCGCCGACCGGCCCGCGCCATAAAAGTTGCGCACTCAACTAGTCTGGGTTCAGAGTCGTCTGGTTCAGGGCGGTCTGGGTTCAGAACGGCCGACCACGGAGCGAACGGGAGTGCTTGGCATGTCGGAGTCTCAGGGCACGCAGTCTCAGGGCACGGAGTCACGGGGCACACAGCCACGGGGTGAGGAACTGGACGCGATCCGCAAGCGGCGCGGTGAGTTGCGGGAGCGCTATCTGCGCTCCGGCGCGGCGCGGTCGGCGACGCCGACGCGCGGCTTCCACCATGTCGCGCTGATCTGCCGGGACGTCGAGGAAACCATCGAGTTCTACCAGGAATTCCTCGGCGCTCCGCTGGTGGAACTGGTGGAGAACCGGGACTACGCCGGCTCCAGCCACTTCTTCTTCGACATGGGTGGCCGCAATCTGCTCGGTTTCTTCGACTTTCCCGGCCATCCGCACCCGGACTTCTCCGAGACCATCGGCGCGGTGCAGCACATCGCGCTGTCCACGCCGAAGGAGCGCTTCGCCGAGATCAAGGCGAAACTGGACGCGGCCGGCGTCGACTACCTCGGGCCGGACCGGGGGATCGAGGACAGCCTCTACATCCGTGACCCCAACGGCGTCGGCCTGGAGTTCTACGCCGAGGAACTCGGTGTCTTCAACGGCACCGAACTGCTGGCGGACTGACCGCCGACCGGTAATCGACGGGCAAGCCGCCACTGCGTGCCATCGAGTGGTGGGGCTTGCCCGGTCGGCCGACCACTGGTTACCGTTGCGTAGGCGGGCCGGTGGAGATCACCGTCGGTGATCGATCGGCTGCGGGCAGCTCCAACGCTGTGGTGGTCCCGGCTGTTCGCAGCGGACTCCCAGGTTTCATCCAGCCAACCGCCAGCTTCTCCCACAAGGCTCGGGGTAACAATCACCGCGCTCCTGTGAGGGAAGAAGGATCGTGTCGTTGAAACACCGGGTGCGGGGCACCAAGTCGCGCGTGATCATCATCGTGCTGGCCGTTGTCGTCGTCGCCGGCGCGGCCGTCGGGGTCTGGGTCGCGACCCGTCCCGCCGCCGCCGCGACACCCAGCTTCGCCACGGTCAGCGCGCGGACCATCCGGCAGTCGATCTCCTCGTCGGGCACGATCGAGCCGGCCCAGCAGGAAGACCTCAACTTCGCGGTGTCCGGTCAGGTCACCGGGGTCACCGCGGCGGTCGGCCAGCAGGTCAGCGCCGGCGCCGCGCTGGCGACGGTCGACTCGGCCGCGCTGTCCGCGTCGTTGGCCGAGGCGCAGGCGACCGTGTCCTCCGACCAGTCCCGGTTGGACTCCGACGAGACCGAGGACACGTCCTCGGCGCAGGTCACCGCCGACCAGGCCGCGTTGACCGCGGCGCAGAACCAGGTCACCAACGCGCAGAACTCGCTGTCGGAGGCGACGCTGACCGCGCCGATCAACGGCACCATCGCGGCGGTCAACCTGACCGTCGGCCAACAGGTTTCCGGTGGTACCAGCAGCAGCGGGGCGAGTTCGTCCTCGACCGGTTCCGGTAGCGGTGGCGGCTCCGGAAGTGCCGGTGGCGCCAGCGGCGGTGCCAGCGCGACCGGCAGCAGCTCCGCCGGTTCCACCGGGACCAGTACCTCCAGCGCGCAGGTGGTGCTGATCTCCAGTGGTACCTACGTGGTCAACGCCAGCGTGGACGACACCGAGGTCGGCCAGGTCCGCGACGGCGACCAGGCGGTGATCACCCCGGACGGCTCGACAACTCCGGTCTACGGCACCGTTTCCACGGTCGCGCTGCTGGCCAGCGGCTCCTCCACGGTGCCGAGCTACCCGATCACCATCGGCGTCACCGGCACCCCCAGTGGCCTCTACGCCGGAGCGACCGCGACCGTGTCGATCATCGTCAAGCAGTTGACGAACGTGCTCACCGTGCAGACCACCGCGATCCACGACGTGAACGGCAAGTCCGTGGTCTACCTGAAGTCCGGCAGCGGCACCGTCGACCAGACCGTCACGCTGGGCATGACCGAGGACGGCGTCACCCAGGTGCTCACCGGCCTCAGTTCCGGCCAGCAGGTCCAGATCCCGGCCGTCACCCGCGCCGCCGGCGGCGCGACGGGTGAACGCGGCGGAGCGGGCGGCCGGACCGGTGGGTTCGGCGGCGGCGGTGGCTTTGGTGGTGGCGGTGGGTTCGGCAGCGGCGGAGCCGGTGGCTTTCGCGGCGGGGCGGGTGGCTGAGTCATGAGCACCGAGATCACCGCGCAACTGCCGGCCGTGAGCACCCATCCGACCGGCCCGGTCATCGAGATCACCGACCTGCGCAAGGTCTATCGCAACGGCTCGCTGGAAGTGGAAGCCCTGCGCGGCGTGTCACTGCGGATCGAGCAGGGCGAGTACGTCGCGATCATGGGACCGTCCGGTTCGGGCAAGTCGACCCTGATGCACATTCTCGGCTGCCTGGACGTCCTGACCACCGGCAGCTACCTGCTGGCAGGGGAGGACGTCGGCGGCCTGACCGAGACCGACCTCGCGGTCATCCGCAACCAGCGGATCGGCTTCGTGTTCCAGCAGTTCAACCTGCTGCCCTCGCTCACGGCCTGGCGCAACGTGGAACTTCCGCTGTGCTACGCGGGAGTGGAGAAGGTGCGGCGCAAGGCCCGCGCCATCGAGGTACTGGAGCGGGTCGGGCTCGGCGACCGGGTCCAGCACCGGCCGACCGAACTCTCCGGCGGCCAGCAGTCCCGCGTCGCGCTGGCCAGGGCGCTGGTCAACTCGCCGGCGATGATCCTGGCCGACGAACCGACCGGCGCGCTGGACACCAAGTCCACCAACGATGTGCTGGGCGTCTTCGGCGACCTGCACCGCGCCGGACACACCATCGTCCTGATCACCCATGAGGAAGACGTCGCCACCCACGCCGACCGCGTCGTGCGGTTGCGCGACGGGCTGATCGAGTCCGACACCCAGAAGCTGACCGGAGTCCTTTCGTGAGTTGGTTGGAAACGCTGCGCACCAGCCTTGAGGCGATCCGCACGCACCGGTTGCGCTCCGGGTTGACCATGCTCGGCATCCTGATCGGTATCGCGGCCGTCATTCTCACCGTCGGCCTCGGCGAGGGCGCGCAGTCGGCGGTCACCTCCGAGATCAATTCGTTGGGCACCAACCTGCTCGTGGTCTCGCCCGGCTCCACGACCACCTCGGGCGTGCGCGGCGGCCTCGGCACCGCCTCTACCCTGACCGTCGACGACTCGGACGCGCTGTCCGGGCACGGGGTCGCCCCGGACATCGCGGCGGTCGCGCCGACCACCAGCCGTTCCACCGCGCTGGCCGTCGGTTCGACCAACTGGACCACCTCGGTTGTGGGCACCACCCCGGACTGGCTGTCGGTGCGGGCGCGGACCCTGGCCGAGGGGCAGTTCATCACCAACGCGGACAACACCAGTGAGGCCGCGGTGACCGTGCTCGGCCCGACCACCTCGGAGGAACTGTTCGGCGGCGCAGACCCGGTCGGCCGGCAGGTCACCATCGGCACCACGCCGTTCACCGTGGTCGGCGTGCTCACCTCGGCGGGCTCCTCGGCGGCGACGAACGAGGACGACCAGGCCATCGTGCCGATCTCCACCGCCGCCGACCGCCTCTTCGGCGGCGCGACCAGGACCGGCGTGCAGGACATCTACGTGGAGGCGACCTCCTCCGACACCCTCTCGGCGGCCTACCAGGAAGCCGACCAGGAACTGCTGAACCTGCACCACATCACCACCCCGACCGGGGCCGACTTCACTATCACCAGTCAGCAGTCGCTGCTGTCCACCGCGACCTCGGTGGACAAGACGCTGACCGTGCTGCTGGCCGGAATCGCGGCGATCTCGCTGCTGGTCGGCGGGATCGGCGTCATGAACATCATGCTGGTGTCGGTCACCGAGCGAATCCGGGAAATCGGGCTGCGCAAGGCCATCGGCGCCAACCCGGCCGCGATCCGCCGCCAATTCCTGCTGGAGGCCGGTATTCTCGGCCTGGCCGGTGGCATCCTCGGCGCGGCGCTCGGCATCGCCGGCGCGGTCATCCTGCCGCACCTGATCTCCAGCACCATCACGGTTTCCCCCACCGCGACCATCGGCGCGATCGTCATCTCGATCTGCATCGGCCTGGCCTTCGGGGTGTACCCGGCCAGCCGGGCAGCTCGGCTGGCCCCCATCGACGCCCTGCGTAGCGAATGAACCACCACTCAATCGGGAGCACGTCAATGCCCGCTCAGCAATCCAGTCCAGCCTCGACCCTCCGGCGTTACCGTCGGCTCGGGGCCCGATCCGGCCTGACGCTGGTCGCCGGCGCCCTCGCGGTTGGTCTCCTCGCCTGCGGCGGCGGCTCGACCCCGGCGGCCAGTCCGAGCGCCGCGCCGCCGAGCAG
>CAJCJE010000327.1 GCA_903970565.1 Candidatus Melainabacteria bacterium
TGTCCTCGGCGCCCTGCCACCGGGGCCGAGTTCGCGGATGAGCGGATGGATCACGTTGCGGAACTCAGGCCCGACGAGGTCGCGCGCCTCCTGTTTCGTGATGAGTTCATCCCCCACCACCGCGGCGGCCTGTCTCGCGGCCCCGACCGGGGCAAGCGCCGGCGTCGGCCGGTACGCGGCCGGCCTGCCCTCCACTGACTGCCTGCGACGGGCCCGCGTCGTGGTCTTCCACTGGTGTTGCGCGTCAGCGGTGATGACCGTGCCGTCGGAGAACTCCACCTCGTAACACGGTCGTCCCGTCATGACCTCGGTAGCGGCGGTCACCCTCGTCGGGCGGCCGTCCGCCCCGATGAGCAGGTCGCCGACCGCGACCGAACCCATCGTGGTCCAACCGGTCGGGGTGGGCAGCGGGGTGTCCAGGGCCAGCGCCTTGCCGACACCGGGTCGAGCAGCCACGATCACCATCTGGCCGGGGTGCAGGCCGTTGGTCACCTCGTCGAGGTCGACGAACCCGGTTGGCACGCCGAGCGAGGAGCCACCGCGCGAGGCGATGGCGTCGATCTCGTCCATCGTCGGCTGTAGCAGGTCTTCCAGCGAGACGTAGTCCTCGCTCATCCGCCGCTCGGTGACCTCGTAGATCGCGGCCTGGGCCCGGTCGACCACCTGGTCGATCTCGGCACCCTCGGCACCGTTGTAACCCAGCTGCACGATCCGGGTACCGGCCTCGACCAGCCGCCGCAGCACCGCCTTCTCGCCGACGATCTCCGCGTAGTAGCCGGCGTTCGCGGCCGTCGGCACGGTGGCGATCAGGGTGTGCAGGTAGACCGCGCCACCGACCCGGCCCAGCTCGCCGCGCCGTTCCAACTCCGCCGACACGGTGACCGGGTCGGCGGGCTCGCCCCGGCTGTAGAGGTCGAGGATGCAGTCGTAGACCGCCTGGTGGGCCGGTCGGTAGAAGTCGCCAGAGCCGAGTACCTCGACCACGTCGGCGATGGCGTCCTTGCTCAGCATCATGCCGCCGAGTACGGATTGCTCCGCGGCGAGATCCTGCGGTGGTTGTTTGTCGAACCCACCGGCCATCGGAGTCCGGTCGTCCGTCAGCGCCACCGCGTCAGCATCCCTTCAGCCACGTATCCGAACACATGTTCGAATACTACCGCCACCCCCGACGATTTCCCCGACTCTGACACATACGGGCCGACACAACTGGGTGACGCTCCTGGGCAGGGCCACATCGCGGGGCGGAAACGACGCTAGAACACCTACATGGCCCACACAAACTCGACTGTGGACCGAGCTGTGGACAGACTGGGGACAGCATTGGCATACCTGGCCACAGGGCCGGAGCCGGCTGGGGACAACCTGGGGACAACGCATCGCGAACATAGTAAAACCGCAGGTCAAGACCTGTGTACCGGATGTGGAAAAAATACCTCGAACTGGCTCGGCGTGTCGGGCGGACAAGCGCTTTTCGGCGTGTCGGACCGAACGGAATCCAGTGAGTTACCCACAGCGAGGTGTGTAGTCGGCGCGAGTGCCGACTATGACACCCGAGCGCAGGCGCCGGCCGTTGTCAGTGACGCGGAATGGCCGGCGCCTGCGAGGTTGTGGTGCTCAGTTGGTCGCGGTGACCTCAAGGTTGAACGCGGCCGTCACGTCGGGGTGCAGCCGAACGTTGATCGGGTGCTTGCCGACGGTCTTGATGTGGCCGGACACCTCGACGGACCGCTTGTCCAGGCTGGGCCCACCGGCCGCCTTGACCGCGGTCACGATGTCGCTGGTGGTGACCGAACCGAACAGCTTGCCGGAACCGCCGGCGGCCTTGGCCGGCAGCTTGACCGAGCCAAGACCCTCGATGGTGGCCTTGATCTCCTTGGCGTGGTCGAGGTCGCGAACCCGACGGCCCTCCTGGGCCCGGCGGATCGTGGCGACCTGCTTCTCCGCACCACGGGTGGCCGCGATGGCCAGACCGCGGGGCAGCAGATAGTTACGGCCGTAGCCGTCCTTGACCTCGACGATGTCGCCCGGACCGCCGAGGCCGCTCACGTCAGCGGTGAGAATCAGCTTCATGGTTTGTAGCTCCTGGCGCTAGCCGCGGTCAGCGGGCGGTAGAGGTGTAGGGCAGCAGCGCCATTTCACGAGCGTTCTTCACCGCGATGGCGACATCCCGCTGGTGCTGGCTGCAATTACCGGTGACCCGACGAGCCCGGATCTTGCCGCGGTCGGAGATGTACTTCCGAAGCAGCCCGGTGTCCTTGTAGTCGATCAGGTTCGCGCTCTTGTCCTTACAGAAGACGCAGACCTTCTTCTTGGGCTTACGAACAGGTGGCTTTGCCACTGTGAAAACTCCTGTGCTTGCGCCCTGTGTTCAACGCAGGGAAAGAAATCTGGACAGATCTGGACGTGTCGCGATGCCGACCGAGACGGGTGCGCGATCAGAACGGCGGTTCTTCGGCGAACCCGCCGCCGCCACCGGAACTGACCGCGGGCGCGGAACCCCACGGGTCATCGGCAGGCGCGGAACCGCCGCCACCGAATCCACCGCCGCCGCCACCACTACCGGTACCCCGAGCGGCCTTGTTGACCTTGGCCGTCGCATAGCGCAGGGAGGGGCCGACCTCGTCGACCTCCATCTCGATGACCGTGCGCTTCTCGCCTTCCTTCGTGTCGAAGGAGCGTTGGCGCAACCGGCCCTGCACGACGACCCGCATCCCTCGGGTCAGCGACTCGGCCACGTTCTCCGCGGCCTGCCGCCAGATGTTGCATCGCAGGAACAGCGCTTCGCCGTCCTTCCACTCGCCACTCTGGCGGTCGAAGGTCCTCGGCGTCGAAGCGACCGTGAAGTTGGCCACCGCGGCGCCTGAGGGCGTGAAGCGCAGTTCCGGATCGGCGGTCAGGTTTCCGACCACCGTTATCGTCGTTTCACCAGCCATGTCGCTCGACCTCCGCTGGTCGTCAGGCCCGTGCGGCGTCGCGCCGCAGAACCTTGGTCCGCAGGACG
>CAJCJE010000328.1 GCA_903970565.1 Candidatus Melainabacteria bacterium
GCGGCCGGTGAGCTGGTACAGCGCGCGCTTGGCGAACACCGCGGCCGGCATACTCGGCGCGCCGTTGTCACTGACGATCGACAGGGTCGGGTCGCCGATGGACACGTCGCTGGGCTGGATGCGGTGGGTGTCCGGGTACTCGTTGCGCAGCTTCCGGATCGAGGCCGAGGCGTCGACGCCGCCGTCGCGCAGCACCGACGGTCCCGACAGGAAGTCGTCGACGGCCTTGAGCAGGGTCGCGGCCATGCCGTACTGCATGGAGACCAGGTAGGTGGCCAGCTGCTTGCCCAGCACCTTGCTGATGTTGCGGCCGTCGAAATCACTGTGCAGCGCGGCGGTGATCAGCGAGTTGCGCAGGCTGAAGTAGCGGGCCCAGTCGTCCCAGTCCTTCCAGGCGAAGTCCGCGTGCCAGACGGCGGCGCCGGGCAGGGTGACGGTGGCGAAGCCGTTGCGGCCGGCCCGCGTGCCGTACTCGATGTCGTCCCACTGGAAGAACATCGGCAGCGGCAGGCCGATCCGGTCGGTCACCTCGGCCGGGATCAGGCAGCTCCACCAGGCGTTGTAGCCGGCGCTGACCCGACGGTGCGGCAGCTTCTCGGTCAGGTCGATGTTGTGCTGCGCGCCGGCCACCGGCACCCCCGGCCGCAACGTGGCCAGGTCGGTGGTCTCCGCGTCGACGTGCAGGCGGTTGGGGTGGTAGAGGTAGAGCATCTGGCCACCGACGATGGTCGGGTCGGTCGCCTGGTTGGAGAACGCGGTCATCCGCAGCACGGTTTCCGGTTCCAGCAGGACGTCGTCGTCCATGAACAGCACGTTGTTGCGCTTGTGCTGCCCGGTGACCTCGAACATGCCCCTGGTGAACCCGCCGGCCCCACCGAGGTTGGGCTGGCGCAGGTAGCGCAGCTTGCCGCCGTAGAGGCTGACGACCTTGTCGAAGTCCTCCCGGCTCTGCACGGTGTCGTTGCCCTGGTCGACGACGTAGACCTCGTCGACGGTCTCCAGGACCTCGCCGTCCTCACCAAGCGCCCGCATGGTGTTGAGGCAGTCGTCGGCCCGGTTGTAGGTGCAGATCACCACGGAGGTCAGGCGCTGGCGTACCGGCTCGTCGGCGAACCACCGGCAGTCCTCGATGACCAGTTCCTCGGCGGCGGTGACCGCCTCGACCCAGACGTAGCCGCCGTCCATGAACCGGTCCAGCGCCGCGTCCAGCCGGACTTCCTGCTCGGTCCGCGCGTTCACCTCGATGGTGGCCTGGATGCGCGGCTCGCCCTCGCCGTCGGAGGCGTGCACCTCGAGGCGGCCGGCGCCCCGGACCCGGAACACGACGTGCATCTGCCGGATCGGCGTCCAGCGCTGGAGGTAGCTGACCGGCAGCCGGCCGAAGTAGGTGTTGGTGGTCATCCGCGCGTCCGGCTCGATGATCACGCGGCGCCGCTCACAACGCACCGCGCCCCACTCGGCCTTGGCGTAGAGCTCGTTCGGAGCCTGCGGACTCGGCGAGGCGAACATCAGGCGCTGTACCACTCGCCAGATGCTGGACTCGGAACTGGGGTTCGGTGCTGGTGATACCTCGAAGCCCTGCTCGGTCGGCATTCGGTCCTGCTCCTTTGGGTGTCCACTAGCGGCCGGTCCGGGAGGCGTCAGGACCGGTACCACCGTACCGTCCGGGCTTTGATGGCCTCAGGATCGTCTTCGACGAAGCAGCCCGCCTGCGCTTATCGCATCACATAGTACCGCCCGGCACCGAAGCATCGAGTCGATCAACGGCTCGGCCGGTGCACGCCCGTTCTCGTTCGACGCCCGGTTCGACCCCGTCGTGGGTCAGCGGGGCTCCAGCACCTCACGACCGCCGAGGTAGGGGCGCAGCGCCTGCGGCACGCGCACCGAACCGTCCGCGAGCTGGTGGTTCTCCATGATCGCCACCAGCCACCTCGTGGTCGCCAGAGTGCCGTTGAGGGTCGCCGCGATACGCGGTTTGCCCTGTTCGTCGCGGTAGCGGACGTTGAGCCGGCGGGCCTGGAAGGTGGTGCAGTTGGAGGTCGAGGTCAGCTCGCGGTAGGCGCCCTGGCTGGGCACCCAGGCCTCGCAGTCGAATTTGCGGGCCGCGCTCGCGCCGAGGTCGCCGGCCGCGGTGTCGATCACCCGGTAGGGCACCTCGATCTTGGCCAGCATCTCCTTCTCCCAGCCCAGCAGCCGCTGGTGCTCGGCGTCGGCGTCCTCCGGGCGGCAGTAGGAGAACATCTCGATCTTGTCGAACTGGTGCACCCGGATGATGCCCCTGGTGTCCTTGCCGTATGAGCCGGCTTCCCGGCGGTAGCAGGAGGACCAGCCCGCGTAGCGGCGCGGGCCCTCCTGGAGGTCGAGGATCTCGTCGCTGTGATATCCGGCCAGCGCGACCTCCGAGGTGCCGACCAGGTACTGGTCGTCCTCGCGCAGCCGGTAGACCTCTGGCGCATGTGCGCCAAGGAAACCGGTGCCCTCCATGATCTCCGGCCGGACCAGCGAAGGGGTGATCATCGCGGTGAAGCCGGTCTCGATGGCCTGCTGCATCCCCATGTTCAACAGCGCCAGCTGCAACTGGGCGCCGATGCCGGTAAGGAAGTAGAACCGGGCGCCGGAGACCTTGGCGCCGCGTTCCATGTCGATGCCGCCGAGCAGTTCGCCGATGTCGAGGTGATCGCGCACCGGGAAGTCGAATTCCCGTGGCGTACCAACGTGTTCGAGCACGACGTAGTCGTCCTCGCCGCCGGGGGGCACCCCGTCGGAGACCAGGTTGGGCACCCGCTTGTGCGCGGCGAGCAGTTCGGCGTCGGCCTCGGTCTGCGCGGCCTCGGCCGCCTTGACCTCGGCGGCCAGCTCCTTCGCCTTGACCAGCAGCGCGGCGCGTTCCTCGCCGGCGGCCCGGCCGACCTGCTTGCTGAACGTCTTCTGCTCGGCACGCAGCTCGTCGGCCCGCGACACCGCGCCGCGACGGCGCTCGTCAGCGGACAGCAGCGCGTCGACCAGGGTTTCGTCCGCTCCACGCAGGCGCTGCGAGGCGCGTACCGCGTCCGGTTGTTCGCGCAGTGTCTTCAGCTCGATCACGACTGGTCAGCGTAGTCCGGACCGAAAATCCGGCGTACCGATATCCAGCTAAACAATGGGGAACACCCATGATCTACCTTGTGAAACAATATCGGCGTGCAGCTGACCCAGATCCGGCTCATCGTGTCCGACTTCGCCGCCGTCGCCGGCTACTACCGCGAGGTCATCGGCCTCACCCCGCGGTCCGACCAGGTCAGGCCGCCCTACGTGGCGTTCGAACCGGACCTGGGCAGCGCGCTGTGCCTGCACGAACGCGGCGATCTGGCGCGGATACTCGGCGACACGCTGGCCGAGGCGCCATCGGCACCGGCCGACGCCGCGCTGGTCTGTCTGCGCGTGGACGACCTCGACGAGTACCTGGCCGGCCTGACCGCGCGCGGCGGCGAGGTACTGGCCGGACCGGTCGAACACGACGGCCGGGTCCGCTGCGCCTACCTGCGCGACCCGGCCGGCAACCTGATCGAGATCCAGCAGTGGCTGCGCGTGCGCGACGGCGGCCCGGTCCCCTCCGCCAGCTGAACAGCCGGCTGAGGCGGGTCCGGGTTCGACGACGCGGCTCAGTCCACGATGCGGTGCGGGATGAAGGCGGCGCCGTCATCGGTGACCAGGCCGGCGGTCTCCCGGATACCGAGGCCGGCCGCCTCGTCCTCGACCACCCACGCGCCCAGCGCGGGCCGGTAGCCGTCGAAGGCCGGCAGCGGATCGAACAGTTGGTAGACGTAGCCCTCTTTGCCGTACACGCCACCGGTTTGCGTCTCGTAGCCGGGCGCGACGATCTGCACGTTCGCGCCCTCCCGGCCCAGTTTCGGCTTGCGCACGTACTCGGTGAGCATTCCCGGCTGGTCGAGGAAGGCCGGCAGCAGGTTCGGGTGCCCTGGGTGCATCTCCCACAGGATCGCCAGCAAAGCCTTGTTGGACAACAACATCTTCCACAACGGCTCGACCCACAGCGTTGCCGGCAGGCTCTCGATGACGTGCTTGCCGAACTCCTCCTCGACCATCCACTCCCACGGATACAGCTTCACCACCGTGCTCATCGGCGCCTCTTCGAGGTCGACGAAGCGGTTGAGCAACCGGTCCCAGCCGATCTGCTCGATGGCCAGCCCCACGGTGTCCAGGCCGCCCTCGGCCGCGGTCTGCTGGAGGTAGCCGACGGTGACGTGGTCCTCGCCGGTGGTGTCGGCCGCGGAGAAGGTGAAGTGCAACTGGTCGCCGGGCAGCTTCCTGCCGATCTCGGCCCAGCGGGCGACCAGCTTCTCGTGGATGGAGTTCCACTGGTCGTCGTCGGGGAACACGGTGGTCTTCCAGAACCACTGGATGACCGAGGCCTCCAGCAGCGCGGTCGGCGTGTCCGCGTTGTACTCCAACAGTTTCGCCGGACCGGACCCGTCGTAACGCAGGTCGAACCGGCCGTACACATGCGGATCACGGCGCTGCCAGGACTGCGCGATGGCCGGCCAGACCCATTCCGCGATCCCGAAGTCCCGGTAGCGCTCAGTCGTGATCACGTTGTCGACCGCGTCCAGGCACATCGAGTGCATCGTCTCGACATCCGCCTCCAGGGAGAGGATCTCGTCCATCTCGAACACGTAGTGCACGGACTCGTCCCAGTACGGCCGCGCGTTCCCGGCCGCGTCCCGGCCCGGAATGTCGTACACCAGGCCCTGTTCGTGAATGATCTCCTGCCAGCCCGACCGGGGCGTCGATCGTTGCCTGCGCAC
>CAJCJE010000329.1 GCA_903970565.1 Candidatus Melainabacteria bacterium
GAGCAGGAGCCCGGCTACGGCCTCTGCCCGGTGCTCCAACTCGGAGATCATCATCACGGTGCCGAGGCTGCCCTTGAACATCCCGCCACCGCCAAGTCCGGTCAGGAGGCCGCCGATCAGGAATAGCGCGAGGCTGGGTGACGAAAGCCATACCGCCAGCACCACCAGACCAACACCGCCGACCATGGATGCCATGCCGGCGACGAGGACCGTGCGCCTGCTCCAGGTCGTCGTGATGATCTGGGTTGACGTCGCACCGGCGAATACGGTGAACACGGTCGCACCCGCGAGCGAGAGAGCGGTGCGGTGCAGCGTGCCGTCAAGTACAAAACCGGCGAGGCTGGTGAACAGGCCGAATCCCGCAAAGGCCACGGCGGCCCCCGCTGTAGCCGCGAAGAACTGGCCCCGTGCGTGCGCCGGCACCGACACCCGCTGTGTGTGGTATCTCGGTGCTGGGACAGGTCGCTGTCTGGTCTCCGGGGTGATCAGCGCGCCGATTCCCGCCGCGCACAACAGGCCGAGGAACACCAGATAGGGCACCGTCAGCGGCGAGGTGACGTACTGAGCCAGGAACCCGGAGACGAGCGCACCGATCCCGAGGCCGGCGAGGCTGACGCCGGCACTTACGAGTTGCACCAAGCGGGGCGACTCGCCCGGATGTGCAGCGGCGCGGAGCTCCGCTACATAGGCCGTGGCAGTGCCCGACACCGCCCCCACGGCGAGACCACCCATGATGCGACCGAGATAGAGACCGGGCAGATCCCGCCAGAGCAGTAGGACCAGGACGCTGGCGGCGCTCATCGCCATACCCGGGATCAGGACTCGCTTGCGTCCATACCAATCCGAGATGTGGCCGATGAGGAACAGGCTGACAGTCGTTCCCAGCGTGTACGCCGCGAAGATCAGCGTGATGGTGAACGTCGAGAAGCCGTCCCGGTGTTGATAGAGACCGTAGAGCGGGCTCGGGATCGCGCCGACCGCCAGCACCAACAGGTAACTCAGCGCGACAATCCAGAAGCCCGCCTCCAGTTCGCGCCGTCCTACTGAAGCCTGGACAATCCGACGACCGGACGTGAGTGGCGTGACCGACATAACTCCTCCCTTGGGGCGGCAGGTGAGCCCGTGCCGGCCGAAGAGCAGGGCAGCGTATGGGCTCGATGGATACACATGAACACGGCGCAGTTTCCATCGCGCACCCCGACCTCACAATGCAGCTACCTTCAATATTCGCCCGCGGAACGCAGAGTTTGCAGGTAGCCGGTATGGAGGCCTACATGCCAGCGGGTGCGCCGAGTCGACCCTTGCGGACTTCAGCAGCGGCAGCCGCCGCGGCGACCCCGCGGAAGTTCCTGGCACGACCAGAGGAGCCACCCCAATAGACCCTACCTAGACCCCGCCCCCCGGCACCAGCCTCCCCGACAAGGCGACGCAAGCTCGTCGTGAAACCTGTCAGCGTGACCGCGCGCGAGGGGCAGGGCAAGGCCGTGTCGCGATCGCTCAGCTTCACGATCATTTCCCGAGGTCCGACTGCGATCGTGGAGGTCGCGACGGCGCTGACACAGCTGTCGTCGCTGGAGCTGCGCGACAGCTCGCTGTGTAATCCGTCGCTGATTTCCCGGTTTCGCGTGGATGCGAGCGCCCGTGCGAGGTCTCCGCTCACGCCTGGATCGGACGAGTGGGAGCTGCCGACGGCGAGGACTTCGTGGTGGCCAGGGTCCGGCTTGTCGGTCACGGCGCCCGCTCGGGGCGCCTGTCAAGCTCCGCTGAGTGACTGTCACCTGGTGTGACGACGACAAGGCAACGCGGCCGTGGTCTACCTGCGCCGCCGCGAAGCCCTCGACGCCGTGGGCCTTGAGCGGTAGGCGATGCCGGCGGAGAGTATGGCTCGCCGAGCGGGGGATGGATGCCCTCCACGGTCGCGACGCTGAGGCCTTAGACGAACTCGACCGGTTTGTGACCCCGGACCATGAGTTCCACGCTGCGTTGGCGCCGTTCGTCGAGAGCGCGGAATACCGAGGACGCGAGGGCCTCGAAGCGTATGTCGCGGAAATCGAGGAGACGCGGGACGTGTTCCACGTCGTCCCCGACGAGTTCCGCGACCTCGGCGACCGAGGCGTCTTGGCGGCCAGGCGTCTGGCGCATCACCCTGCGACACCGTCTACCCGTCCGAGCTGAGCGCCGCTTGAGCCGCTGTGGGGTCGAGGTACGCCTCCCATCGCATGATCCGCCCGTCGCGAATCCAGTAGATGTTGGCGAAGGTTGTCTCGACGTCATGGCTGCTCCCCGCGAGACGTCCGACGTTTGCGATCAGCACGAAGATTCGCGCACCATGATCGACAATCTCCACGACCTCGATTCCATACCTCTCCCACGGAGCGAGCCAGTCCAGCCAGGCCTGGTGGAACTCGCCCAGTCCGACGTAGACGCGCGTTCCGGGTAGTTCCGGGACTGCGGATTCAAAGTCGGGCTCCACGAGGCCGCCCGCCTCCTCAGCAGCGCGAGCCCAGACTTCGCCGTTGCCGTGCAGCGCGATCAGATCGCTCCCCAGCGTCCCAATAAACCGCTTGACGATCTCCACGTTCTCCTGCGACATCGCCTACTCAGTATTCCGGAGCGGCTAAGTCGCGGTCGGAGGCGCTTGTGCTCAACAGCACTTCTGCACAGACCT
>CAJCJE010000330.1 GCA_903970565.1 Candidatus Melainabacteria bacterium
ACGGCCGGTCGATCGACGTGTGCTGTCACTTGCTCGTTTTGTTTGCCTCACCGGGTTTTGTTCCCAACGATGACCGCACGCCGGCAGCGCACGCCACCTCCCGTGGCATCGACCGTGTCGGCAGTAGCGAAAAGGAGCGGCTGATGACGCTGGACGCGCTGGCACTGGAGGGCGACCCCCTTGCCGATCGGGTCATCACCGACCTGATCGCCACCGATTCCATCGCCGCCGTCAACGCGGTACTGGCCCATCTGCGGACCAACGACTCGCCCGTTCCGGCCGACCTGCCGCCCTCGGTGCGCGACTACCTGATCGCTACCGACAATCCGCCCGAGTGGGCCGATCCGGACCGGATCGCCCGTGCCTACGACTTCTTCGTCGACGACGGCGTCGACGTCGCCTCGGTGCTGTCCTACGGCGCGATGGTCAACTGCTACGCGCAGCCGCGCGGCTCCCGGGTGCTGCACCTGACCCACCGGCTCGACCACCCGCACCGACGGCTGTCGGAGACCTCCCAGTTCGTGCTGCACATGATGGCGCGCGATCCGTTCGGCGCGACCGGCGCGTTCGTGCCGACCATCCAGAAGACCCGGCTGATCCACGCCGCCGTCCGGCACTTCGTCACCACCGCACCGGAATGGGACGCCGAGGTCGACGGGGTGCCGATCTGCCAGGAGGACCTGCTCGGCGCGCTGATGATCTTCTCGGTGCAGGTGATCGACGGGATGCGCCGGATCGGGGTCGAGGTCACCGAGACCAAGGCGCAGGACTACTACTACGTCTGGCGGGTCGCCGGGGCCATGCTCGGAATCCGGCCCGACATCATCCCCGAGACCCTTGCCGAGGCCGTGCGACTCAACGCCGACCTCGTCGAGGCCGGCTACGGACCCTCGCCGGAAGGCGTCGCGCTGACCAAGGGCCTGATGGACCTCTACGAGAAGCTGATGCCCGGCAAGATGTTCGACGGCGTGGTGCCCGCGATGATCCGGCAGGTGGTGAATCCGGACGTCGCCGACTGGCTGGAGGTGCCGCGCTCGCGTGGCTGGGGCGGTGTCGTCAAGGCCGCCGCCGGCCTGATGCGGCTGGCCGAGCGGGCCGAGGACAACAGCAAGCTCGCGCGCGGCATCCTGGACCGGGCCGGCCACCTGCTCCTGGCCGGCAGCGTGCGGATGCTCTCCAGCGGCGAGTCGACCGCGCTGACCATTCCGACCGAATTACAGGACCACTGGTCCGCGGCGGGCCGCTGTCCCGCGCGACCCGAGTGACCCGCGTTCAGCTCAGGGCCTCTCGCGCCGCCGCCACGGCCCGCTGGGCGTAGCCCCGGCCGTACTGGATGGCGTGCACCAGCAACGGAAACAGCTGGTGCACGCCGATCCGGTGGGTCCAGCCCTCGGCCAGCGGCGCGACCTCCCGATACCCGGCGAGTACCGGGTCCAGGTGCGGGCAGCCGAACAGGTGCAGCATGGCCAGGTCGGTCTCCGGGTGCCCGCCGTGCGCGGCCGGATCGATCAGCCAGGGATGGCCGTCGGCGCCCCACAACACGTTGCCGTTCCACAGATCCCCGTGCAGCCGCGCCGGCCACCGCTGCGGCGGCACGAGTTCCGGCAGCCGCGCGCAGACCCGCTCGATCACCGCCGCCTCGTCGGAGGAGAGCAGGCCCGCGTCCAGCACGTCGCGCAGATACGGCAGCACTCGCCGCTGGGCATACCACTCCGGCCAACTGGGGCCCGGCAGGTTGGTCATCGGCACCGGTCCGATGAACGCTTCGACCGGCCCCTCCGGCGGCGGCGAACCGAACGCGGGCGCCCCGGTGGCGTGCAGCGCGGCCAACTGCCGGCCCAGTAGTTCGGCCACGGCGACGCTCGGTTCGGTGGTCGGCACCTGGTCGATGACCAGCCAGTCCGCGTCCTGACCGCGCACCGCCGGGACGCGCACCGCGCCGGAGTCGGCCAGCCAGCGCAGCCCGGCCACTTCCGCGCGGACCGCGTTCGGCCCGCTCCCGCGCTTGACCAGCACCACGTCGCCGCCGGCCAGCGTGACCTCGGCCAACGTGTCCGACGAGGGCCGCTCCCGCGCCGCGAGGCCGGTCAGCCGGGTCGCCACCCGCGCCGGCGATTCTGGGAAACTGGGCACGATATCCAGGATAGGGCGGCGCGCCGATCGCCGTCGGGTGCGAACTCGTCGGGGGCCTGCGACTACCGTGGGCCGGGTGCGGATCGCGACATGGAACGTGAACTCGGTCAAGCAGCGGCTTCCCCGGTTGTTGCCCTGGTTGGACGAGCGGCAGCCGGACGTGGTCTGCCTCCAGGAGACCAAACTCGCCGACGACGCCTTCCACGCGCTGCTCGACGACGAACTCGCCCAGCGCGGCTACGCGGTCGCCGTTTACGGTGAGCCCCGCTGGAACGGGGTCGCGCTGCTGTCCAAGGTCGGCCTCGACGAGGTGCGGATCGGTATCCCGGACGCCCCCGGCTTTCCCGATCCCGAGGCCCGCGCGGTGTCCGCGACCTGCGCCGGGCTGCGCATCCACTCGCTGTACGTGCCCAACGGCCGCGAACCGGACTCCGACCACTACCATTACAAACTCGCCTGGCTGGCCGCGCTGCGCGCGCAGGTCGCCGAGGCCCCGACGACCACGGTGCTCTGCGGCGACATGAACATCGCGCCGACCGACGCGGATGTCTTCGATCCCGCCTCCTACGTCGGGCAGACCCACGTCACCCCGCCCGAACGCGCCGCGCTGGCCGCGTTGCAGGACCTGGGCCTGCACGACGTGGTCCGCGACCGCTGGCCGACCGAGCGGGTGTTCAGCTACTGGGACTACCGGGCCGGCATGTTCCACCAGGACCTCGGGATGCGCATCGACCTCGTGCTGGCCGGCGCGCCGGTGGCCGAGCGGGTCACGGCCGCCTGGATCGACCGGCAGGCCCGCAAGGGCACCGGACCGAGCGATCACGCCCCGGTCAACGTGGACCTCGACACCGCCCCCGACGGCGACATCGGCCCGGTCGTCCCACCCCCGTCCAACGCCCGCCCCCGCCGTCGAGGCCCGGTGAAACTCCCGCAGTCCTGAGCAGCGCCGAGCACGCCCGGTCCCAGCGCCACCGCGGCGGACCGGCGCGGTCCGTAGGATCGGTGCCGATGAGACGCAGGCAGCCTTCACCCCTACCGCAGCGGCACGGACTCGACGCGGCCCGGCTGCGACTGCCGCCCGAGGGCCACTGGGCCACGATCCGGGACCATCTCGTCGAGCGGTTGCCGCGCGTCACCCCGGAGCGGATCGACCTGCTGCTGCGCGAGGAACGGATCGTGGATCGCGCCGGCCCGGTCGCGCCGGACGCGCCGTACGTGCCCGGTGGCGTGATCTGGTTTCACCGCGACCTTCCCGACGAGGCCGTCGTTCCCTTCGAGATCTCGATCGTGCACCGCGACGAGGACGTGTTGGTGGTGGACAAGCCGCACTTCCTGGCCACCATCCCGCGCGGCCAGCACGTCGTGCAGACCGCGTTGGTGCGGCTGCGCCAGGAACTCGGCCTGCCGCAACTGATCCCGGCCCACCGGCTGGATCGGGCCACCGCCGGCCTGGTGCTGTTCGTGATCAATCCGCTGGTGCGCGGCAAGTATCAGCTGCTGTTCAAGGATCGGTTGGTACACAAGGAGTACGAGGCGATCGCCCGGTTCGATCCCGACCTCGGACTGCCCAGGACGGTGCACAGCCGCATCGTCAAGGAACGCGGCGTGATCACCGCGCGGGAGGTGGCCGGTCCACCCAACGCGGAAACCCGGATCGAACTGATCGAGCAGCGCGCGGGCCTCGGCCGCTACCGGCTGCTGCCCACCACCGGCCGCACCCACCAGCTGCGACTGCACCTGAGCACGCTGGGCATCCCGATCCTCGGCGACGACTTCTATCCGGTGCTCACCGAGAAGCCGCTCGACGATTTCACCCGGCCCCTGCAACTGCTCGCGTCCGTACTGGCGTTCACCGACCCGATCAGCGGCGAACGTCGCCGCTTCCGCACCGGCCGGACGCTGGCGGCCTGGGCCTCGCCCGCCGCCTGGCTGGACTGATCCCAGTCCAACCTCAGTCCAGCCTCAGTCCGGCCTCGGCTCAGCCCCGGCCGATGAACGGCATCGTGGTCGCGGTGATGGTCAGGAACTGCACGTTGGTGTCCAACGGCAGACCCGCCATGTAGAGGACCGCGTCGGCCACGTGCTTCGCGTCGAAGGTCGGCTCCGGGCGGACCGAGCCGTCGGCCTGCTGGGCTCCGGTGGAGATCCGGGCGGTCATCTCGGTGGCCGCGTTGCCGATGTCGATCTGGCCGCAGGCAATCCCGAACGGCCGCCCGTCCAGCGACAGCGACTTGGTCAGGCCGGTGATGGCGTGTTTCGTCGCGGTGTACGCGCTGCTGCCGGGCCGGGGTACGTGCGCGGAGATCGAACCGTTGTTGATGATCCGGCCACCGCCCGGCTGCTGCGCGCGCATGATCGCGAACGCCGCGCGGGCACACAGGAACGAGCCGATCAGGTTGGTGTCCACGGCATCACGCCAGTCCTGCACCGAGACCTCGTCGAGGAGCCCACTCGGACCGAAGGTGCCGGCGTTGTTGACCAACAGGTCGACCCGGCCCCAGGTCTCCCGGACCGTGCCGAACAACTCGGCGACGGACCGTTCGTCTCCTACGTCGGTCGGCACCACCAGCGCGGCGCCGGAGGCCGCGTGCCCGGCGGCGGTGTTCGTCAGCGCGTCGGCACGTCGACCGGCGAGGGCGACCCGGTAGCCGGCCGCCAGCAGGGCCGCGCTGATCACCCGACCCAGTCCGCTGCCCGCCCCGGTGACCACCGCGACCTTGGTGTCGGCCATCAACCGTCCTTCGTCCTTCTCGACCGTCAGTACCCGGTGCCCGGCGATTCGTCGATCAACCTAGCCGGGGGATGACCTCGGCCGCCAGCCGCTCGGCGTGCTCGGCCTGGGCGAACATCGGGGTGAACAGGATCAGTTCGGCGCCCGCGTCGATGACCTTGCGCAGTTCACGGACGCAGTCGGCCGGGGTGCCGGCGATGGCGGCGGCTGCCACGTCGGCGGAGAGGGTGCCGTAGAGATCGCGCAGCGCGGTGTTGATCCGCTCGCGGGCCCGGCCCGCGTCCTCGTCCACGGCGATGTAGACGCGCTTGGCGATCGGGAAGTCCTCCGAGGTGCGGCCGTCCTCGGCGAGTGCCTTACGCACGATCTGCACCTGGTCGGCGAATGTCGCGGTGGGGGAGGAGCCCGCGCCGAAGAAACCGTTGCCGTGGTCGACGGCGCGGTGCAGCGCGGCCGGACCGGAACCACCGAACCAGATCGGCGGATGCGGCTTCTGGAACGGCTTCGGCTCCATCCCGGCATTCGCCAGCCGCCAGAACTCGCCGTCGAAGTCGATCGTCGACCGCGTCCAGAGCGCCTTCATCAGCTCGATGCCCTCGGTGAACCGCGCGAGGTAGCGGTCCTGGCTCATGCCGAACGCGGCGAACTGGCGGCCCTTGCCACCGGTGCCGACACCGACCTCGATCCGGCCCCGGCTGAGCTGATCCAGGCTGCTCAGGCTTTTCGCCAGATGCACCGGAGTGTGCAAAGTGGACACGAACACGGTGCAGCCGAGCCGCAGGGTGGTGGTGCGCGCGGCGGCGAAGGTCATCGCCTCGATCGGGCTGAGCTGCGAATGTCGGCCGAGTACCTGTTCCTGCGTCCAGGCACTGTGATAGCCGAGTTCCTCGGCCCGCGTGAGGTAATCACCGAAGGCGGCCGGGTCGAAGGAACCATCGGGATAGAACTGCGGGAGCGCGATCGCAAACCTCATAGTTGAATCCTAAACCGGATTGCCCGGACCAGTAGCCTGGTGCGGACTGCCGGAACTACAGGCCGATGGCCGTGGCGATCTGTTGCGGGCGCAGCAGCCGCATGATGCCCTCGAACAGGTAGTAGTCGGCGTAGGGCAGCGAGATCTCGATGCCGTCCTCGGCCGGCCGGTTGCGGGTGCAGCGCGCGACCACCGCGTCCGCGCGGGTGGAGCGGTCGGTCAGGCAGGTGCGGCTGATCGCGTCGAGGATGCTGATCCCGGCCGCGCGGTAGCTCGGATCGTGAGTGGCGACGGACAGGTCCAGCAGGCCGCAGGCCATCGCCGCGCCCGCCGAGGCGTCCTTGACGTCGTAGGGCGCCTGCGGGGCGAGGTAGTCCCAGACCGGAATGTGGTCGGGGGTCAGCACACCGAGCGCGTAGTCGGCGAGTTTCCGCGCGGTGGCAAGGAAATCCTCCTCGCCGGTTCGCCGGTACATCGTGGTGAAACCGTAGACGCCCCAGGCCTGGCCGCGAGACCAGCAGGAGGACGGGCTGTAGCCCTGCACGGTGGCCGGCCCGATCGGCGCGCCGGTGACCGGGTTGAAGTCGTAGCAGTGCGGGGTCGACCCGTCCGGCCGGGGAAAGTAGGTCTGTTGGGTCCTGGCATGGTTCACCGCGATGTCGAGGTACTTGTCGTCCCCGGTCTGCTCGGTGGCGAAGGCCAGCAGGTCCAGGTTCATGATCGTGTCCATGATCGCCCGGCCCGCGTTCGTCGGGGTGCCGAGGTCGCCCCAGGCGCGGATGAACCGGCCGGCCGGGTTGTAGCGCTGGATCAGCGAATCCGCCGCCGTGATCGCGCCGTCGCGCCACGCGGTGTCGCCGGTCAGCCGGAACGCGGTGATCCAGGATGGGGTGAACAGGAAACCGACGTCATGGGTGGTCGTGTCGGTCTCGCGCGGGGTCAGCTTCAGCGCCCAGGTTTCGGCGAGGGTCCGGAACCGCGCGTCGCCGGTGTAGAGCCAGGCCAGCCACAGCAACCCGGACCAGAACCCGCCGACCCAGTCGCCGTCCTGGGTGTAGGTCCACTTCTCGAACTCGGTGCCCTCCGGGAAACCCGGCACCGTCGGCGCGATCGCGCGCAGTTTCGCCACCGAGTACTCCACCGCGCCGGTCAGCGCGCGCAGCGTCGCGGCATCCGGTTGCGCGCCGGACCCAGGGGCGCGCGCGGCCGGCGTCGCCGAGGCCAGACCGGGCAGCGCGCCCGAGGCGACCACCGCCGCGGTGGCGGCGCCAACGGTCGAGGTCAGCAGGGTACGTCGCGACAAGCTCACGGGAATCCGCCTATCTGCCAATGCGAAACGGGCCGGGAAGCGCTTTCCGTTTCTACACCACCCTTCCCGGATCTGTACAGCCACCGGAACGGTATTCACGTATGTGAACATGTTGACCGTCGAAGACGGGCCGGCGAGATGGCCTCGCCGGCCCGGCAGTCCGATCACGGCTGTGCTGCGGCCGGATCAGTCGGTGACCTGCCAGTGGTTGTACGGGGTGACCATCTGGTACTGCATGGCCGGGCAGTCGAAGTTCGCCGCCGGCTGGTCGAACTCGGTGTTGGCGTTGCTGGGCGAGGCCAACACCCAGTTGCCGCCGAGTTCGACATAGATGTCGTTGGCCGAGAACGTGATGCCGGCCATGTCGGCACAGGCGTAGCTCTGGCCGTTGCCCTGCACGTTCGAGTACAGCTCGTTGACGTCCCAGCCGGTCGTCCCGGCCTGGGAGCTTCCGGCGGAGGTGTAGAACGTGTCGTAGGAGCTGGTGGTGTAGTCGTAGAGGTACGCGGTCCAGGTGTTGTTCGATGCGTCGGTCTGCGCGATTTCCACGGTGTAGGAACCGCTACCGTTGGTGTAGCGGCTGATGAAGTCGCTGTTGATCGCCACCGAGGCCTCGAAGTCGATGTGGTTGCACCAGTCCCAGGCCTCGACGGCCTGCGTCGAGGAGGTGTAGACCGTGCTCACCTCGATGCACGCGCCACCCGCCGGGTACATGGTCGGCGTGTAGATGGTGGTGCCGGAGTCGGTCGGGTGCAGGCTCGTCGACACGCTCTGCACGGCGAAGGAACCCTGGTCGTTGCCCTCGTCCACGAATCCGGTGCCCTGGGCCGGGTGAATCCCGGCGGCCGGACTGGCGACGGCCTGGGCCTTGGCGCGAGGCAGCAGGCCGGCATGTGCGGCCAGGAAGGACGTGGTCTGGCCGGCGGTGTGCTCGCGCGCCGAGGCGCCGAGCAGGACACCGTGCACGGTGGCATGGCTCGACCGGGCGGCGTTCGGGCCGGTCGCGGTGACCGAGAACGGCTTGGGGGTGCTGGGGGAACCAGAACCGCTGGGTGCGGCTCCGGCCGGAGCCGCCACGGCGATCAGGGCGATCACCGAGCTGGCTAAAAGGGCGGCACACAGACCTGTGCGTTGACGCATGGCAGGGTTTCCGTTCATCCGCAGGGATGGTCGACGATGGGGATGGTCGACGATGGGCGCCGAGTCGACGAAAATGCCGGAGAACAGGCCATGTAGCACCCGTTTTCCGGCGACTGAGCACATTACCGCTGGTGAACGGCTTTCAACGGGCTGTCGATCGATGTCCGGCCGTCAGGAAATCAACGTATGAGCGTGAAAGTGGCCAACTGTCAACGGATTGCGCCGAACGGCCGCTGTAATGCGGACCAACGGTGGGCCATCCGCAATGGACCGCGCCCGTGTCTCGCCGCTCCGTCCGGCCGGGTCCATTCGGTCGGAATGGCCGGTCGAGATGGTCGGCCGGAATGGTCTGATGGTCGGCGGATCGGTTCGACGGGCGCAGTTGTGCTGGTGTCAGTTCTGCAAGGGCAGCAGTTCGGTCGCGAGATCGTCCAGGAATTCCGCATAGGAGGTCACCGGACCCGCCGGCCGGATCACGAACTTGGTCAGCCCTGAGTCGACATGGCGGCGCAGCAGATCGCGGGCGTGGGCCCAGCCATCGGCGATCAGTTCGGCCGGATCGGCGTCGGGACGGCGTTTCCTGGCCGAGGCGACCAGCGCCGCCGGCACGCCCTGGGTTGCCACCGGGAGGCTCAGCCCGAAATGGTCCGGTTCGATCTCCCGTCCGGCCTCGGCCGCCGCGGCCTGAATCGCCGTCCGCGCCCGCCCGGCCTCGTCGGGAGCGAGGAAGCTGCCCAGCCAGCCGTCGGCGAACCGGCCGATCCTGGTGAACGCCGCGGGCGCCGACCCGCCCAGCCAGACGTCCAGCGGCTTCGCCGGCTTCGGCCCTACCCGTACGCTCGCCAGCTGGTGGAACTCGCCGGCGAAGCTGACCTCGTCCTCGGTGAGCAGCAGCCGCAGCACCCGCAGCGTCTCGTCGAACATCGCCGCCCGCCGGCCGGCCGGCACCGGAAAGACCTGCCATTCCTCGGTGCGGGCCGGCCGTAGCCCGAAGGCCGGCAGCACCCGGCCGGGGCCGAGACCGGCCAGTGACAGCAGCTGTTTGGCCAGCAGCACCGGGTTTCGGCCCGGCAACACCGCGACTCCGGTGCCCACCTTGATTTTGCGGGTCCGGCCGAGCGCGTTCGCCATCCCGACGAACGGTTCGATGTGATCGTCGAACACCAGTTCCGACAGCCACACCGAGTCGATGCCCGCCGCTTCCAGCTGATCGATGATCTCGCCAAACCCGGCGGGACCGCTCTCCGCGCCGAGCCCCACCCCGATGCGCACCTTCATGCGTCCATCTGAGCACGAATCGCGGGGCATCGGTGGGTAAATTGTCCGATCAGCTGGATTTCAGCGGAGTGGTGATTGCCTCGACCATCGCGGACAACTGGTCGAACAGGAAGAAATGCCCGCCGGAGAACACCCGAAACTCGAACTCGCCGGTCGTGTGCGCCGACCAGGCCCGCGCATCCTCGGCGCTCGTCCTGGGGTCCTCCGCGCCGGTGAGCGCGGTGATCGGTGCTCGCACGGTCACCTCGGGCGAGGCGTGGTAGGTCTCGATGGCGGTGTAGTCGGCGCGCACCACCGGCAGCACCAGTTCCAGGATCTCCCGGTCGGCGAACAGGCGAGGATCGGTGCCGCCCAGCCGCTTCATCTCCATGATCAGCCCGTTGTCGTCGAGCAGGTGCACGTTGTCGGTCCGGTTGCGCGAGGGCGCCCGGCCGCCGGAGGCGAACAGCCGAACCGGCGCGATCCCGCGCTGCTCCAGCCGGCGGGTCACCTCGAAGGCCAGCGCCGAGCCCATACTGTGCCCGAAGATCGCGACCGGTTCGTCGAGCCGGGCGGCCACCACGTCGGCGATCGGCCCGGCCAGTTCCAGCAG
>CAJCJE010000331.1 GCA_903970565.1 Candidatus Melainabacteria bacterium
CGCGGTCACCTCCGGGCCGAACCCGCTGGTGGCCGCCCCCAGGTCGACGCCCGACAGCGTCGAGGTGAGCGCCTGGTCGACGACGCCAGGATCGTTGGTGCGCAGGGACACGGTCGCGGGTTCGAGCTCGGCGCGCAGCGCGGTCTCGCCCTGTTCGGCGACGCCGAACTCCTTGCGGTTGGCCTCACCCATTCCGGCCATGAAGTCGAGGTCGGGCGCGTCGTGGGGGCCGACGCCCGCGATGATCAGCACGCCGGCCACCAGCTGCGGCAGCAGGGTCGCCGTGGCCAGCGCGTGCGGTCCGCCGCCGGACCAGCCCGCGACCAGGCAACGGCCGATGTCGAGGTGTTCGATCAGTTCGAGGGTGTCCAGCGCGGCGGAGGCGACCGTGCGGCCGGGCAGGCGGGTGGAGTCGCCGTAACCGGGTCGGGAGTAGGTCACCAGACGCAGACCGCGTTCGGCGCAGGCCCGTTGCAGGGTCGGCAGTTGCCGCCCCGAGGCCGGGGTGCCGTGCTGGAACAGCAGCGGGATGCCGGCCGCCGGTCCGGAGACCGCGACGTCCAGTGCTCGGCCGTCGGCAAGTCGGAAGATCGCCATGCCGTCGATGGTGTCACGGGAATCCGGGGCCGCCGGCGGTGCACCCGGATGCTCGGTCGGCCGCCCGGAAAACCGGGAAGAGGGCGGCCGGCCGATGTTCAGCGGTGACTGCTCAGCGGTGACTGCTCAGCGGGTGGCCAGGCGCAGCAGCACCCAGAGCTGGCCGATGGCGTCCAGGTCGCCCTGACGGGGAATGTCGGAGACCCCACGCCGGCCCCACAGCCAGAGATAGACCTCCATCGGCGAACCGGACACCTGGGCGCCCGCCTCGTCGCCGGGCCGCCAACCGGCCTCCCACGGGGTCGACCAGAGCCGGAACACCTGGTTGGCCTCGTCGCCGGGACCGGTGCGGACCAGCCAGGCCCGGTCGCCGGTGCGGATGGTGACGTCCTTGTCCTTGGTGCCGGACACCCGCAGCGTGGTCAGCCGGTACTGGAACCAGACGGTCAGCACCTCGTCGATGCCGTCCAACGCGATGTCCTCGGGCACCTCGTCGACCTCGTCGAAGGACATTCCGTTGCCACGCTGGACATCCGCCCGGTGCACGGTCACCTCGTGCGCCATCCGCCGCTGCCAGAAGCCGTAGCTGCGGTCACCGGGAAACCACCCCGGCGCCGGATCGTCGGACCGGTGCCCGGCCAGTTCGGTCAGCAGCGGCGCGATGCCGGTCCGCAGATAGTCGGCAAGGCTCTGGCTGGCGGAGGGGGTGCGCTGCCAGTCGCGGGGCCGGTGTCCCTCGCGCAGCCAGTGCAGCAGCATCCGGGAATCGCTGCCGACGTGCCGGGCCGCCTCGCCGACGGTCAGGTCGGGACAGCCCGGCACCAGCTCCTCCAGCTTGGCGTGGTTGATGCAACCGGCCAGCAGATCGGCTTCGATGGCCAGCCGCCGCAACAGGCGGTCGCGGTCGAGCAGGGCCGGCCCACTCATGTGATCACCGGTGTTCGTGCCTGGCCCGGCGGAGTGGGCCGGTGGGTGCCGCGACCGGCGACCTCGTCGCCGACGAGGTCGGTGAAGATCGCGGCCGACCGGACCAGGTCGTCGGCACCGCGCTGGGTGACACCCCTGGTGCTGCCGGCCAGGATGGCCGCCCGGCGGGCCGAGCCGGCCGCGAAGAAATCGGCCCACTCCCCCATCTCCGGCGCGAGGTCGGCCAGCAGCACCCAGGCGCTGGCCGGCCTGGCCCGGCCGCGATGCGGGCGACCGCGCAGGGCGAGCAGGGCGGCGGCGGCCCGCAGGGCGGCGAGGTAGGCCGTCGCATAACGCTGAGCGGGATCGGTCTCGTGCTGGGCCTCGACGATCCCGGCTCGTGCCTCCCGCAGCAGGGCCGCGGCCGAGCGCGGCGCGGCGACCGTCCTCGGGCTGGGGTGCCCGCCACGGTGCCGCGCCGGCGAGGCCGGCGCCGCGGTGGGCGTCGCGGTGGGCGTCGGGGTCGGGGTGGACCCTGGCTGCACTGGGAAGTCGAAAAGAGCTGACATTCGAGGCCTCCTTACGAGTCGGAAACGTCGGCGCTACGACGAGTCCGCCGAGGGGAAGCCGGCGGGTCCGGTGGTGAGACGCTTCCCCCGTCCCACCACCGGACTTGGTCGAACACATGTTCGAACATATCGAGGATAACCCACGACACCGACAGTGCTCAACTGCTGTGACGAAGGTGGCCCGCGCCAGGTCCGGCCAGGTACCGGCACGTGACGGGGGGAGTCACAATAGGGTCAGCGAGGGGTCGGCGCCGAGCCGGTGATCACGGCACCGACCCGACCACCAATGGGATCGCCGGACGGATCGCCGCGCATGGTCTGATGTTCAGGTGCATCGGCCCCACCTTCGGGAGAACGTGTGAGCTCGCTTGACCACGCAGGTGTTCGACAAGTCATCGCGGCCCTGGTGAAGGCCGGTCTCGACGCCTCGGCCGACGGGGTCCGGGTGCTCGACGACGAGGCGCGTACCGCGGCGCTGGCCGCCGCCGCGCTCGGGGTCGACGTTGGCGCCATCGCCAACAGCCTGGTGTTCAGGGCGGTCGACGCCGAGGGCGGGGTGCGTCCGCTGCTGGCGATGACCTCCGGCGCGCACCGCGCCGACCCGGTTCGGTTGGCCGCGCTGGCCGGCGCGGAACGGATCGAGCGGGCCGACGCCGAGTTCGTCCGCACGCACACCGGCCAGGCCATTGGCGGGGTCGCGCCGACCGGCCATCCCGCGCCGATCCGCACCCTGGTCGACGAGTACCTGACCCGCTATCGGGTGGTGTGGGCGGCGGCGGGGCATCCGAAGACGGTTTTCCCGATCACGTTCGCCGAACTGGTGCGGTTGACCGAAGGCCGCGCGGCGGACCTGGCCGGCGAGGAGGTGGGCGCATGACCTCGGCACCACCGGTACCCCGGTACCGATTCGTCAACTTCTCCGTCGCCGAACTGCGCGCGCGACTGCCCGAGGCGCTGGACATCTACGTCACCGCGATGCGCTATCCCAAGGGCACCACCGAGCAGCGGGCGCCGATGTGGCTCTCGCACATGCTGCGCGAGGGCTGGCGCTGCGTCGCGGCGCTGGATGAGCACCAGCAGTTGATCGGGATCTGCTACGGCTACCGGGGCTCGCCCGGCCAGTGGTGGCACGAGCAGGTGCGGCGCGGACTGCTGGTCACCTCCGGCGTGGCCGCGGTGGAGACCTGGACCAGGAACTACTACGAACTCACCGAACTGCACGTGCGACCGGACGCGCAGGGGCACGGGGTCGGCGAACGCCTGCTGCGGCTGCTGTTGGACGGGGTACCGGACAAGGCGACGCTACTGTCCACTCCGGAGGGTCCGACCAGGGCGTGGCGGCTGTACCGCCGGGTCGGTTTCGTGGATGTGTTGCGGAACTTCCTGTTCGCCGGTGACCCCCGGCCGTTCGCGGTGCTGGGCCACACCCTGCCGTTGCAGCCACCGCCGGCGCGGCCCCCGACAACCGAGGGCCGCGCGGGCGGCTGAGCGGCGTCAGATCTGGGCGAGCCGTTCGCGCAGCGTGTCCAGGCCCATCGAGCCCATCTCCAGGGCCCGCTGGTGGAATACCTTCAGGTCGAACTCGGCGCCCTTGCGCTGTTTGGCCTCCTCCAGCGCGGCCAGCCAGAGCCGCTCGCCGAGTTTGTAGGACGGGGCCTGGCCGGGCCAGCCGAGGTAGCGGTCGATCTCGTCGCGGACGTGGTGCGGGTCGGTGATCGTCCTGGTCAGCAGGAACTCCAGGCCGAGTTCCGGGGTCCACCGCTCACCGGGATGGAATCCGGTGCCGGCCGGGATCTCCAGTTCCAGGTGCATACCGATGTCCACGATCACTCGAGCGGCGCGGAACAGATGCGCGTCCAACATGCCCATCAGGTTGCCCTCGTCGCCGAGGTAGCCGAGTTCGCGCATGAGCCGCTCGGCGTAGAGCGCCCAGCCCTCGCAGTAGCCGGAGGTGGTGCTCATCAGCCGCTGGAACCGGTTGAGCGTGTCGGACTGGTAGACGGCGGTGGCGATCTGGAGGTGGTGGCCCGGCACGCCCTCGTGGTAGACGGTGCTGGTCTCCCGCCAGGTCGCGTAGTCCTGTTGACCGGCCGGTACCGACCACCACATCCGGCCGGGACGGCTGAAGTTGTCGGTCGGGCCGGTGTAGTAGGCGCCGACACCGCCGCCGGGTGGGGCGATCCGGCATTCCAGTTTCATCAGCGCGTCGGGGATGTCGAAGTGCACGCCCCGCAGTTCGGCCAGGGCCCGGTCGGACAGCTGTTGCATCCAGGCCTGGAGATTGTCGTTGCCGTGCACCTGGTAGCGGGGATCGGCGTCGAGCACGGCGGCGGCCTCGGCGAGGGTCGCGCCGGGTTTGATTCGACTGGCGAGGTGCTTCATCTCGCTCTCGATCCGGAAGAACTCCTCCCAGCCCCACTGGTAGGCCTCGGCGAGGTCGAACGCGGCGCCGGTGAAGTGCCGCGACCACAGCCGGTAGATCTCCGCGCCGACGGCGTCCTTGGCCGGTGCCTTGGGGGCGAGTTCCGCGCGCAGGAACTGGGCGAGGTCGGCGTAGGCGCTGGCGGCTGCCGTGGCGCCGGCCTGGAGGTCGATGCGCAGCGCGTTGTCCACGCCGTCGATCCCCTGCGCGCCGGCCACGAACTCGGTGAAGAAGGACTGGCCGCCGTGCCCGGCCCAGGTCTCGCACTGGTCGGCGACCTTGGTGACCTGGCGCAGCGCGGAAACCCGGCCTCGGGCCGCCGCCGAGGACAGACCGGCGCGGAAGTTGGCGAGCGCGTCGGGGACCGCGGCCAGTCGCTTGGCGATCAGCGCCCAGTCCTGCACGGTCTCGGTGTCCATCAGGTCGAAGATCATCCTGATGTTCTGCGGCGGGGACTCGATCACGTTCAGTTCGGACTCGAAAAGCCCGGCTTCGTGCAGTTCGGTGTAGATGCCGACCCGTTCGACGAAGACCGCCTTGGCCACGCTCTCGGCCTCGGTGGCCGGCTCGATGGCGGTGATCTCGCGCAGCGCGGTCGAGGCCGACTCGGCCCGCGCCTGATGCCCCTCCGGCGAGTAGTCCGTCAACTGGTCGTCGTAGCCGACGATGCCGAGGATGGTGGCGTCGATCGGGTTGAGCCGAGCGGAGTCGTCGACGAAACGATCACTCGTCGCGTCGATGCTGGAGGGGGTCGTTGGCATGATGGCACGTTACCGTGACCTCCAGCGCGGCATGGAGTGGTTCAGGGCCGAGTCGGCCCCGGGGACGGGTTCTCGTCCGGGTTGGACGCGGCTGGCAGGATGATCGAGTGCTGGAGGTCGAACCACGGCGCCGTCGTGCGCGCGGGGCCCTGCTGGGCTTAACCATGCTCGCCATCGGACTGGTGGCGAGCGGATGCGTACATGTGCAGGTCGCGCTGGCGGTGTCCAGCACGGACCTGGTGTCCGGCGACGTGATCGCCGCCGCGGTGCCCAATCCGGCCAGCCCGCGGGGGCCGCTGCTCACGGTGCCGGCGCAGCTGGCGGGTCAGGCCGCTGGCAAGCCCTACCACTCCGGTGGCTACGTCGGCACCGAGCTGACCTTCACCAACCTGGATTTCACCCAGCTCGCCCAGTTGATCAGCACTGGTACCGGTCAGAACAGCCACTTCCAGCTGTCCTTCCAGCGCAACGGGGATCTGGTGAACTTCGCGGGCTCGGCCGACCTCACCCAGGTCACCACGCAGGGGGCGCTGGTGCGGCTGAAGGTCAGCTTCCCCGGGGACGTGTTGCAGACCGACGGCACGAACAACTCCGGCACGGTGGCCTGGAATCTCGCGGCCGGTCAGGTCGACACGTTCTCGGCGACCGCCGAGTACACCAGCGGCGGCTTCACCCGGCCCTGGTCGTTCTGGGCGGTCGCGCTCGGCGGCGCGGGCTGCGTGATCGCCGTACTGCTGGGCCTGTTGGCGTTGTGGGCGCGCCGACGCAACATCCGCAGGGAAGCCAATCAGGACGCCTGAGCGACGTCAGCCGCGACCGGACGTGCGGGATCGCCGGGAGTCGGGTCAGGGGCTGACCGTCTCCGGGGTGACCGCCTCCGGAGTCGTCTCCAGCGCGTCGGCCGGCAGCAGACCGAGCCGGTTGATCACCTCGACGGTCGCCTGGGCCCGGTTGAAGGTGATGAAGTGCAGGTCCGGCACGCCCTCGGCGAGCAGCCGCTGGCAGAGTTCGGTGGCGATGTCGATGCCCTCGGCGCGAAAGGCCTTCGGGTCCTCGCGCAGTGGGTTCAACCGCTCCAGCAGCGCGGTCGGCGCGGTGGCGGCGGACAGCTCGACGGTCTTGTCCATCGTGCGCGGGGTGGTCATCGACATGATGCTCGGGATCAGCGGCGCGTGGCAGCCGCGCGCATCGACCCGGTCGCGCAGCCGGAGGAAGTCATCGGCGTCGAAGAACAGCTGGGCGATGGCGAAGTCCGCGCCGGCACGGAGTTTGCGCACCAGGTACGTGGTGTCGGTGTCCAGATCGACCGAACGTGGGTGACCGCACGGGAAGCAGGCGACCCCGATGCAGAAGTCGCCGAGTTCGCGGACCAGGCTGACGAGTTCCTCGGCGTAGGTGAATCCGTCGGCGCACGCGATCCATTCGCCGTTCGGGTCGCCGGGCGGGTCGCCGCGCACCACGAGGACGTTGCGCACGCCGACGGCGGCGTACCAGCCGATCACGTTGCGCAGTTCGGCGACGGTGTGGTCGACCGCGGTCAGGTGCGCCATCGGGACCAGGGTGGTCTCCTGGGCGACCCGGCTGGTGGTGCGCACGGTGCGGTCCCGGCTGGAGCCGCCCGCGCCGTAGGTGACCGAGACGAAGGCCGGGCCGAGCTGTTCGAGCTTGCGCATGGAACGCCACAGCAACTGCTCGTCGTCGGCGTCCCTCGGCGGCATGAATTCCACCGAGAACACCGGGCGATCCGATCGCAGCCGCTCAACCACCGAGGTCATACACCAAGAGTAGTGATGGTCTCGCCGCAGGGATATCCAGCTCTGCTCCGAATTCGGCCGACGGCACTTCTGATTGCCCACCCGGCGGTGACGAGGACCACGTGACGCGCGGGCGGCTGCACCGAACCGGCCTGCCATGATGCGTGTCATGGCGCTCCAGCAGGTTGTCGACGAGAATGCCGTGGACACCGACCCGGCCGGACACGTCACCAGGGCGCTCGCCGACTACTTCGAGTCCCGACGGTCGCAGGTGGCCGAGATCGGGTCGGACTTCGCCGCCGCGATCGAGGTGCTGCGCGAGTTCGTGCTGGGTGGCGGTAAACGGGTCCGGCCCACGTTCGCCTGGTGGGGTTGGCGCGGCGCCGGCGGCGCGGGAGACGGTCCGGCGGCGCGGACCGCGCTGCGCGCGTTGAGTGCCCTGGAACTGTTACAGGCCAGTGCGTTGATCCACGACGATCTGATGGACTCCTCGGCGGTGCGCCGGGGAGCGCCGACGGTGCACGTCCGGTTCGCCCGCGAGCACCGCGACCTCGGCTGGCACGGCACGCCGGAACAGTTCGGCCTCGCCGCCGCCGTGCTGCTCGGCGACGTCGCACTGGCCTGGACCGACGACATGTTCCTCTCGGCCGGCCTGCCGGCGGCGGCACTGGCGCGGGCGGCACAGCCGTGGCAGGCGATGCGGGTCGAGGTGCTCGCCGGCCAGTTCATCGACGTACGGACCCAGGCCAGCGGCGACGAGTCGGCCGAGGCGGCGTTGCGCATCGACCGGTTCAAGACCGCCGCGTACACCGTGGAACGGCCGCTGCACCTGGGGGCGGCGCTGGCCGGGGCGAGCGCGGAACTGATCAGCGCCTACCGGGCCTTCGGTGCCGAGGTGGGCATCGCCTTCCAGCTGCGCGACGACCTGCTCGGCGTGTTCGGCGACCCGGCGGTGACCGGCAAACCAGCCGGCGACGACCTGCGCGAGGGCAAGCGCACGCTGCTGGTCGCCCTGGGTATCGAGCACGCCGAACGCGACGGCCGCTACGGCGACGCCGAACTGCTGCGGGCCTGCCTCGGCCGGGACGGTCTGGGCGCCGACGATGTCGACAAGGCCCGTGACGTGCTGGTCGGCCTCGGCGCGGTGGACGCGGTCGAGCAGCGGATCACCGAGCTGACCGCCTCGGCCCTGCGCACCCTGCGCGGCGCGCCGATCCCGGAATTCGTCGCCGACCGGCTCGCCGAGCTGACCGTCACGGCGACCACCCGACATCGATGATCGGTGACCGTAGCGCTTCGGTGTTCCGGTGCGACATGGGAAGTAGCCGGTTCGCACAATGTCGCGCGCCGGCCATGACGCGCGATCGTGGTGATCCCACGGCGGTGCCGGCACGGTGTTGGGGAGGCGCGTGATGATCCGGATCAGCTACCGGAGGCGGGGACGATCAGTCTCGGCCGGCGCGTTGCTGGCCGCGGGCCTGCTGACCTGCGCCGGCTGCGACGTCGGGATCGACGGCACGGCAACGGCGACGCCGATCCCGGTGGAGACCGCGGCGCAGGTCGAGCACCAGTCGATCACCGACCTGGCCGAGGCGGGCGTACTGCACTACCAGGGCAGCCTCACCGCCTCCGGCGACGACGACCTCACGGTGGACCTGATGGTCACCGCGACCGGTGAGGCCACCGGCACCGTCGCGCTCAGCGGCCAGACCGCGCAGGTCGCCGATCTCGGCGGACGGCTGTTCCTCAACGCGGGGCAGCCCTTCTGGACCGCGATCGCGGATCTGCCGGCCGGTTCGACCAGTGCCGCCGCCGGCAACTGGGTGACCGTGCCGACCAACATCCTCGGCATCGACCCGAGCACGATGCTCACCCCGACCGCGATCGGCAACACGCTGGCCGGCGCGTTCGGCGGCACCGACCAGTCGACGCTGGCCACGCTGCCGCGCACGGTTGACGGCGGGATCGACGAGATCGGGTTGCACGGCGCCAACGACTCGATGTCGATCGCGGCCACCGCCCCGCACGGCATCCTGCACTTCGAGGCCGAACTGTCCAACGGCGTCACGCTGAGCACGGACGTCGCCGACGCCTCCGCGACCGAGACGAGCGTCTACCAGACGCTGAGCCAGCAGGCCGGCCAGTTACAGACCGCGGTCGACCCGGACCTGGACATCTCGGAGGGCAACCAGAGCTGGGGCGGCTGCGACGCGGCCAGCTGTTCGGTGGTGGTCACCTTCACCAACTCCTCCTCGGTGTCGACGAAGGTGCTGGTGAACGGGAGCTGGACCGGGGACGACAGTCCGGTCGGCACCTGCCAGGTGATCACCGACCCGGTGGCGGCGGGGGCCGGTGGGACCGCGACCTGCACGGTCAGCTCCCCGCAGTGGACGGCGTTCTACCAACGGGCCCAGGCGGTGCCCGGTAACCACCCCTACCAGCTGGAGTGGGCCGCGCTGGCGCTGGCCGAGCCACCCGACCAGCAGACCAGCAGCACCGAGGCGACCGAGGCGGCGACCCCGGCGAGCACCACGGCGACCAGTACCGGTGGCGCCGGCACCGGCCGGGACTACGTCTATCGGATCAGCTACCAGGACAGCCACAGTCACACCCAGGTCTGGAAGTACGGGGTGACCGGCGTCGACGCCTGGCAGAACTACGCCGACAGCCAGCTCGACAACTGCCGCGCCGAGAACAGGACCTCCTGCTCGGTGCGCCTGGTGACCTCGGCGGCGAACCGGCCGTCCGCGGACGCGCTGGCCAGACAGCTGGTAGCCACGGCGACCGCCGCCGACGGCAGGCACTGCCCGCCCGGCCAGTGGGTCTACTGCTGAAAATCCCCGCCGGCGATGTCGATCATCGCCGCGTCGAGGTTGGTGGACATCGGAAATCCGTTGCCCGGCAGTCGAATGTTCGGCATCGCGCCGACCCCTGAGCGGGGCGCGGTCAGGTCACGGCCGGGTCACAGTGGCTGACCTGGGCAAAGGCTGACTCGGCCGCTGTGGAATCATCACGCGCGACATGACCCCACCTCTATCGATCCCTGGTACAACTGCGGCCGAAAGACCGTTGGACCTGGCAACGATGCCGGTGCGCACCATCCTGCGTGGACTGTCCGGGGTGGTCATGGTCGCGGTTGGTGGTATTGGCGCCGCCGCTATTCCGATGCCGGACAAACTGCTGGACGGCACGGCATTCAGCTGGGTCCGCTACGGGCACGGCAAGGAGTTGGCCACCGCGCTGCTCTACGCCGGTCTGCTGATGCTCGTCTGGGCCTGGATTCAGCTCGGCCGCGGGGTGCGGGCCGGCCGGGTCGACCGGCGCGGGGTGCTGCTGGCGATCGCGGCGTGGACCGTGCCGCTGCTGTTCGCGCCCGCCCTGTTCAGCCGGGACCTCTACCTCTACCTCGCCCAGGGTGACCTGGGCCTGCACGGACTGAACCCGTACACCAACGGCGTCTCCGTGCTCGACGACAACCTCTCGCACAACGTCGACGCGATCTGGCAGAACACGCCCGCGCCCTACGGCCCGCTGTTCCTGCTGATCACCAAGGGCGTGGTGCTGTTCACCGGGCAGAGCGTGATGCTGGGCAGCCTCGTGCTGCGCTGCGTGTTCTGCGTCGGCCTGGTGCTGCTGTGCTGGGCACTGCCGCGCCTGGCCACCGCGCTGGGCGGCCACCCGGTCGTCGCGCTGTGGTTCGGCGCGGCCAACCCGCTGGTGCTGGCCTACCTGGTCGGCGGCGGCCACAACGACCTGCTGATGGTCGGCCTGCTCGCGGCCGGCGCGGTGTTCGTCATCGAACACCGGCACGCCAGGGGGATCGCGCTGGTGACGATGGGCTTCGGGGTGAAGGCCACCGCCGCGGTGCTGCTGCCGTTCCTGGTCTGGATCTGGGCGTCGCGCTGTCGCGGCTCCCGTACCCGGCGATTCGTCAAGGCCACCGCCGCGAGCCTCGCGGTGTTCGTGCCGGTCTTCACGGTGAGCACCCTGATCGCCGGGGTGAACCTCGGCTGGCTCAAGGCGTTGGACGTGACCAACCTGGTGGTCACCTGGATGTCCCTGCCGACCGCGGCCGGTCAGCTCAGCAACGGCATCGCCAACCTGTTCATCGCTACCGACAGTGCCCAGTTCATCAGCGTCGCCAGGGCGGTCGGCTGGGTGCTGCTGGCGGTGCTGGTCACCCGGCAGTGGTGGCTGGCGCGTTCCGGCGACGTCCCGACCGTGCT
>CAJCJE010000332.1 GCA_903970565.1 Candidatus Melainabacteria bacterium
ACCGGCGCCACCCTCGCCGAGGTAGCCGCCGCCACCCCGGCCGACGGCCGCGCCGCGCTGGACGCCGCCGTCGCCGCGCAGGCCGACTGGGCCGCCCACCCGCCCCGCGAACGCGGCGAGATCCTGCGCAGGGCGTATGAACTGCTGCACGAACGCATCGACGACCTCGCCCTGCTGATGACCCTGGAAATGGGCAAGCCGGTCGCGGAGTCGAAGGGCGAGATCAGTTACGCCGCCGAGTTCTTCCGGTGGTTCGCCGAGGAGGCGGTGCGCATTGACGGCGGCTACGCGGTCGCGCCGAACGGCAGGGGCCGGTTCCTGATCACGCGGCAGCCGGTCGGTCCGTGCCTGCTGATCACGCCGTGGAACTTCCCGATGGCGATGGGCACCCGCAAGCTCGGCCCGGCCATCGCGGCCGGCTGCACGATGGTGATCAAGCCGGCCGAGCAGACCCCGCTGTCGATGTTGGCGCTGGCCGAGATCCTCACCGAGGCCGGTCTGCCCGACGGCGTGCTCAACGTGATTCCGACGGTGTCGGCGGGCGCGGTGATGGAACCGCTGATCCGGGACGGCCGGGCGCGCAAGCTGTCGTTCACCGGGTCCACCCAGGTCGGCCGCAAGCTCATCGAGCAGAGCGCGGAGAAGGTGCTGCGGGTGTCGATGGAACTCGGTGGCAACGCGCCGTTCCTGGTGTTCGCCGACGCCGACCTCGACGCGGCGGTCGAGGGCGCGATGCAGGCGAAACTGCGCAATGGCGGGGAGGCGTGCACCGCGGCGAACCGGTTCTACGTGCAGCGCGCGGTCGCCGAGGTGTTCGGCGCGAAACTGGTCGAGCGGATGTCCGGGCTGCGGGTCGGCCGGGGCACCGAGGAGGGCGTCGCGATCGGTCCGCTGATCGACGCGAAGGCCGTCGCGAAGGTGGCCGGACTGGTCGCCGACGCCACCGAGCGCGGCGCGCGGGTGCTGCTCGGCGGGGCCGAGATCGACGGTGCCGGCCATTTCTTCCAGCCGACCGTGCTCACCGATGTGCCGGCGGAGGCGCAGATCCGGATCGAGGAGATCTTCGGCCCGGTCGCGCCGATCGCCGTGTTCGACACCGAGGACGAGGCCGTCGCGGCGGCCAACGACACCGAATACGGTCTGGTCAGCTACGTGTTCACCCGAGACCTCAACCGGGCGCTGCGGGTCAGCGAGCGGCTGGAGTCCGGAATGGTCGGTCTCAACCAGGGTGTGGTGAGCAACCCGGCCGCGCCCTTCGGCGGCGTCAAGCAGTCCGGGATCGGCCGGGAGGGTGGCCGGATCGGCATCGACGAGTACCTGGAGACCAAGTACATCTCGATCGCGACCGACTGAAACGCCGACGCACGGCGGTTTCCTAGGCCTGCGCGAGAGTCGAGACGATCGCGGTGGCCTGGCCCAGCAGCGGATGCGCGGCCTCCACGGTGACATCGCCCGGCTGCCCGCTGATCGAGCGGACCCATACCGCCGCCGCGCCACCGGCCGCCTGGAAGTCCAGCGGATTGTCGCCGATCAGCACGCCCGGCCCGTCCACGTCGAAGGTCACCGGGTCGGTGACATAGGGCCGGGGCGCGCCGTAGCGGTCCTGCGCGGCCACCACCAGCCTGGTCATGTCCGAGCCGTCGGCGGTCAACTGGGTGTCGTCGGCCTGGAAGTAGAGGGTGTCGAAACCGGTGTCGGCACTGAAGGTCCGGCTGGTCACCAGGTCCTTGCCGAGGTAGCCGTCGATCCGCAGCTCCGGCGCCGCGCCGGCCGGCAGGATCAGGTCGACCAAAAACGGCGGATACGCCAGGTGCGGGTACAGCGTCCGGCTCGGGGTCGCGGTGGCGGCCTTGCGGCCGTCCAGGTAGCAGATCAGGCGGTCGCAGTTGGACCAGATGACCGCGTCGTGGCCGGGACCGGTCGGCGGTGAACCGGGCCCGACATCCCAGTAGAAGGCGGGCTGCACGACCGGGCGCACCGTCGGATCGATCTGGGACTGGTAGAACGCGGCACCCAGTTTGGGGATGCGGAAGAAGTCGACGACGCCGGGATACTTCACCCCGTTCACCGAGTGCAGCGAACCGGACGGGTAGTCGAAACCGGCCCAGGCCAACAGTCCGCAGTAGCGGTCGTCGGCAGCGGCGGCGTCGTGCACGGCGGCGTGCAGCCGGGCCTGTTCGGCCTGCACGTACACGTCGTCGGTGCGCCGGTAGTAGGGCGAGCCGACCAGCGCGCCGATGGCCTCGGTGACCAGGTACGGCGTGTCCGGCCTCGGTGGACGCAGCGGCGGCTGGCCGGCGGGCGTGGCCGGTTTGCTGTAGTCGTTGAAGGCGAAGGGTGAACCGGTGTCGCCGGGGTAGAGCGGTGAGTCGTAGCCGAGGTTCCCGTCGACGGCGCCGCTGGTCGGGCGGGACGGGTCGAGCTGCTGGGCGAGTTGGTCGGTGCGGTCGTAGAGGACCACCGGGCCGAGGGTCTCGTTGACCCTGGTCCCCCAGACGATCACCGACGGCCGATTGCGGTCGCGGGTCACCATGTTCCGCACGTCCTGCAACACCCGCTGCTGCCAGGGACCGTCGCCGACGTGGCCCCAGCCGGGAATCTCCTCCCAGACCATGATGCCCAGTTCGTCGCAGGCGTCCAGGAAGGCCTCGGACTGCGGGTAGTGCGAGCAGCGGACCATGTTGCAGTTCAACTCGTTCTTGAGGATGTCCGCGTCCTTGCGCTGCACCCGGTCGGGCATGGCGCCCCCGACGTAGGGGTACCACTGGTGCCGGTTGACGCCGAAGAGTTTCAGCCGCCGTCCGTTGAGGAAGAACCCGTCGACGGTGAACCGGGCGTCCCGGAATCCGGTCCGCACCGTCCGCTGATCGATCTGCCTGCCGTCGATCCGGATGGTGACGGTCACCTCGCACAGGGCCGGATCGTCCACATCCCACAGTCGCACCGAGGACAACCCGGTCAGGTTCAGCGTCTCGACGCGCTGGCCGCGCGGCAGAGCGGCGAACCGGCTGGAGGTGCTGGCCACCAGCCTGCCGTCCTGGCGCAGCTCGGCGACCACGGTGACCTTGCCGCTGACCTTGGTGTTGGAGCTGATGACGCAGCGCACCGAACAGCTCGAATCCGGGGTGAGCACCTGGGCCGGGCTGGCGAACACGTCACTGAGGTAGGTCTTCGGTTCCGCATACACCGAGATCGGCCGGTACATGCCGGCCGGCTGGTAGAAGTCGATCGCGGTGGGCTCGGCGAAACCGGGCAGGTCGGGCGGGATGTCCTGGCTCCAGCGACCGTCCACGACGACCGCGAGCACATTGCCGGCCTTGCTCAGGATTCCGCTGAGTTCGCAGGTCAACGGGAGGTAGCCGCCGGCGTGCTCGCCGATCAGCCGGCCGTTGAGGTAGACCTGCGCCGCGCTGAGCACCCCGTCGAACCGGATGAACGACCGTGCCGCGGCCAGCGCGGCGGTGCCGTCGAAGTGCTGCCGGTAGATCCACAGCGCCTGCCAGGAATCCGGGTCCCAACCCTGCCAGGACAGCGAGGTCACGCAGTGCGGCACGGTGACCAGGGCCAGGTCCGCGTCGTCGAAACTCGGATCGGTGCAGCCGTCGGCGTAGGGCCCGAACAGCCACTGGTTGTTCGGCGGCGGCGAACTGACATCGCTGCTGGAGGTGAGCATCACCGCGCCGAGCGACACCGCGCCCACCGCGCCGATCCCGGTCGCGGTCAGGAACCGGCGCCGGGAAATGTTTCCCCACCGGGTTCCGTCCTCTCGACCGCGCACCGAAAACCCCCTACCCGCCATCAGTATCCAGCAACCAGTATCTCCGTGCCGCGTATCCCGGAAGTGAACCGCGCGCGCGGGACCGCGCGATTCACCGTGACAGGCGACACCCCAGCAGGTGACCCGGCACGGATATCGGCAACGCGAAAGGCCGGCGAGGTTCGGCGCGAAAGGCCGGCGGGTTCAGCCGGCGAGCGGGACGGCTGCCTGCTCGTCGAGGAAGCGGCCGATCTCCGGCCAGGTGGTGTCCCGGGCGCGGCGGCCGGTCAGCACGCCGAGATGGCCGCCGGGGAACTCGGCATAGCGGACCTCGGGAGCGCCGTGGAGCACCTCGACCATCCGGTGTACCGAGCGTTTGGGCGCGATGCCGTCGTCGAGGCCGGCGATGACCAGCACCGGGACGCGCACGTCGGCCAGTGAGATGGCCCGCTCGTTCAGGCTGACGGTGCCGCCGGCCAGGTCGTTGGCGCGGAAGAAGCGGTGGTAGATCTGGCCGAAGGTGCGGCCGGGATAGGCGATCATCCGTCCGGTGAAGCGGTCGACCGCTTCGATCTGGGCCAAGAACTCGCGATCATCCAAATGGGACAGTATGGCCACCGGTTTGGTGACGTACTTGTCGAATCCGGACAGCTGGTACACCCATTTCACCACCGGCCTCGGCACTCCGCCGAGCACGCGGGACGCACCGGTCAGAATCCAGCCGCCGGTCAGGTCGGCCAGCGGGCGGATGGGTGCCACCAGCGGGATCGCGGTGAAGTCGATCGGGGTGGCGATGGTGGTGATGGAGGCCACCGGCAGCTCCGGCGAGTCGGCGGTGGCCAGCAGCGAGAAGATGCCGCCGAGGCACCACGCGACCAGGTGCACCGGGGCGTCGCCGGCGTCCGCGCCGACCGCGCTGATCGCCTTCGGCAGCACGTCCTCGATCCAGTGCTCGATGCCGAGTCCCCGGTCGGCGAAGGAGATCGTGCCGTAGTCGACCAGGTAGACGCGCCGGTTCTCGCGGATCAGCCGCTCGACGAGGCTGCACCCCCGGCGCAGGTCGAAACACAGCGCGGGCGCGGCCAGCGGCGGCACGAGCAGCACCGGCGGGCCCTGCGCGGCCGGGCCGCTGAGCCGGTAGACCGAGCGGCTGGGCCCCTGGTCGATCAGCACTCTGGGCATCGGCCGCAGGTCGGCGAGGCCGGCACCGAACACCTTCGCGGCAACGTTCGTCGCGGCGGCGGCGAGGTTCGCCGGAGTCGGCAGCATTCGTTCTCTCTCCTGATCACCGGCGATGAGTTCGGTCGGCTCGGGCCGATTGTGGCCCATCGTGCTTGGTCACCGACGCCCGAAGCAAGCCGAACACCCGCGCAACAGCGGGCGGGCCCACGCACTGGGAAGCGGCGGACTACCGTGCTGAGGAGGTCTTTCAGGATTGGAACCGCGAATGGACATGACGGGCACCCTGCCGCCGCTGACCGCGCACACCCTGTTCGGCAGCTGGCAGTTCGTCCCGGTCACCGACGTCATCGTGCTGCTGGCCGCGGTCGCGTACCTGAGCAGGGCGCACCTGCGTCGGCCCGAGGGAGCGCAGGCCTGGCCGGTCGGCCGGACCGCTGCCTTCCTCGGTGCACTGGCGGTGGCCGGGGTCACCGTGCAGAGCAGCATCGACATCTACGGTCACGAGCTGTTCTACCTGCATATGATCGAGCACCTGCTGATGATCATGGTGGTGCCCGGCCTGGTCATCCTCGGCCAGCCGCTGCGACTGCTCCAGGAGGGTTCCGACCGTCTCGCGCGGCGCGGCCGGGCCATGCTGGACGGCCGCACGGCAGCCGTACTGACCGTCCCGCTGCTGGGGATCGGGCTGTACGCGGTGGTGCTGGTGGGCACCCACCTCACCGGCTTCATCCAGTCGATGCTGACCGACATGTGGCTGCACGATCTGGAGATCGTGCTCTACCTGGTCAGCGGCTACCTGTACTTCCTGCCGCTGCTGGGCAACGAGCCGCTGCGCCGGGAGCTGTCCTATCCGCTGCGGGTGTTCGTGCTGTTCCTCGGCATGATGGTGGACACCATCGTCGGCGTGGTGCTGATGCTCAGCGCGCAGGAGCCGTTCCCGGCCTATGCCGCGCAGCACCGGACGTGGGGGCCCGCGCTGCTGGACGACATCCACACCGGCGGCGGGATCATGTGGGTGGTCGGCGACGGGCTGATGTTCGGCATCATCGTGCTGGTCATCTCGCAGTGGATGGCCGACACCGAACGGCAGAACGACACCGGCAGGTGGCTGGAGTCGGCTCGCCGCTCGGCCCTGGCCGGCCAGGGCGTCGAAGCCGTCGACCAGGACCCCACCGCCGACATCGACGACGACGAGGCCGCGCTGGCCGCCTACAACCGGATGCTCTCCCGGATCAACGAGACTCCGCGCAACCGGTCGTAGGCGACCTCCCCGGCTCAGCTCAGCGCAGAGGTCTCCGTGGTCGGCTCCCAGTCCGGGCGCAGTGACATGCCGGAGCGGATGTCGTCCAGCTTCACGCCGAGCATCTGGTGCAACTGGATCTGGTTGCGGTCGAAACCGACCCGCGAGGCCGCCATGTACAGCCGCCAGACCCGAGCCGTGCCGATGCCGACCTCGGCGACCGCGTCCTCCCAGTTCGCGTCGAGGTTCGCGCACCACGCCTTGAGCGTCAGCGCGTAGTGCTCGCGCAGGTTCTCGTCGTGCCGCACCTCGAGGCCGGTGTCGTGCATGAGGGACATCAGCCGGCCGGGGCCCTCCAACTCGCCGTCGGGGAACACGTAGCGGTTGATGAACGCGCCGGTCCGGGCCCCCTGGTGGTTGTCCGGCCGGGTGATGCAGTGGTTGAGCACCCGCGCGCCGGGACGCAGCTTGTCGTAGATGAACTGGAAGTAGCCGGGCAGCTGCGCCTCGCCGATGTGCTCGGTGAGCCCGATGGAACTGAGCGCGTCGAAGTTCGTCTCGGCGACGTCCCGGTAGTCGCTGTGCCGGACCTCGGCGAGGTCGCCGAGGCCGCGCTCGGTGATGGCCCGCTGCGCCCACTCGGCCTGCCGGGCGGAGAGGGTGACGCCCAGCGCCTTCACCCCGTAGTGCTTGGCGGCGTGCATGACCATGCCGCCCCAGCCGCAGCCGATGTCCAGCAGCCGCATTCCCGGCCGCAGTCCGAGCTTGCGCGCGACCAGGTCGAACTTGTTGTACTGGGCTTGTTCGAGGGTGGTCTGCTCGGTCGGGTAGACCGCGCAGGTGTAGGCCATCGAGGGGCCGAGCACGTACTCGTAGAACTTGTTCGACACGTCGTAGTGGTGCGAGATGGCACTGCTGTCGCGCCTCTTGGAATGCCGGCGGCCCCGCTGCCGGTGTTCCTGCTCCGGCGGTTTCACCGGCCACCACAGTCGCGCGGCGACCAGCTTGGCCAGCAGCTTGCCGCGCAGGTCCGGCGGGATGTCGGCCATCCGGACGTCGGGCAGGTCCAACAGCCTGGTCAGCGCGGTGTGCATATCGCCGACCACGTCGAGGGTGCCGCTGACATAGGCCCGGACGAAACCCAGCTCGCCGGGTGCCGAGGCAAGATGCGACAGGGCCAGCGGCGAGCGCACTTCCAGCCGCACGGGAGCGTCGGCCGACCCGGCCCTGCTCCCGTCGTACGCGACGAACTCGATCGGCAGATCGGCTCCCACTACCCGCGTGAAGACTTCGGCCAACTGCACGGTCCACTCCTTTCGTTACCCACTTGACCACGGTGGCCGGCCAACTGGTTCACCCAGTGAGTCGGCGGCTGACCCTCAGCTGTTGCGCACGCACTTGTCGTACAGGTCGGGCAGTCGTCCTTCGGGGTCGTATCGCTTCTTCAGTGCCTGGTATCCCACACCGTTGTAGAGCCGGTCGAACTCCGCACGGGAGTAGAACGACGTGGAGTACAACGACTTGTGTCCACCCAGTTCGGTGACCTTGTCCTCGATCAACCGGTTGTAGTGGCCGTCCGCGTCCCCCGGCCTGAGCGCCACGGTCGACCAGAAGCCGACGTTGACGTACAGCCGCTTGGGCTCCATCGGGTACAGCGGCCAGTCCTGCCGCGAGCGCAGCGCGAGCGGACACAGCCAGACCGGGCTGATGCCGATCTCCCGGTGGAAGAAGTCCAGGAACTCCGCGAGCCGCTCGACCGGGATCTCGACGTCCTGGATGACCGGTTCCTGGGCCGGCGCGGCCAGGGAGCGGTTCAGCCGGTCGGTGAGCCGGTAGCGGCGGTCCAGCGCGACCAGTTTCCGGTAGACGTCCGACCTCAGGTAGCGCTTGGGCCAGAACTTGCGCACCGTCGGGTTCTGCACGCCGAAGGCCCGCGAGCACCAGAACCAGTCGGTGTCCCAGCGCCACAGGTAGTCGTGGATGGTCAGGTAGTCGATGTCCCGCTCGGCCACCGAGCGGTAGAAGACGTTCATCCCGGTGTAGTCGCTGGTGTAGGGCGCCTCGGTGACATAGTCACCGAGGGTGAGAAACGGCCGCGAGTGCGGGAAGCCGGCGGTCGGGTCGGCGGCGAACACGGTGCCGTCGATGAAGTCGACCGGCTCACCCTGGTAGCTCGCGTCACGGGAGATCTCGCTGATCGCGGCGGCGCACTCGACGGCGTCGGCGAACCGGACGTGCCGTAACCGGACGTAGGGGCGGACCCGCTCCAGTTCGATACGCAATCGCAACGAGTAGCCGAGGGTGCCGTAGGAGTTGGGGAACCCGTGGAACAGGTCGCGGTGCTCGTTGTCGGCCCGGGCCGTGACCACCTCGCCCGCCCCGGTCAGCAGGTCCATCTCGATGACCGACTCGTGGGGCATGCCGGAGCGGAACGACGAGCTCTCGATG
>CAJCJE010000333.1 GCA_903970565.1 Candidatus Melainabacteria bacterium
AACACGAGCGTGTCCCAGCGCGGCAGCGCGGTGGCCGCCGCAGCGATCGACATGGCGACCGCACGGGTGAACACCCGCAGCGCGAGGTCGGCGTCCGGGTCGTGGCCACGGGCTGCCAACAGGTCGCGAACGTCGTGCGGTCCGTGCGCGATGCCGGCCAGTCCCGATTCCTGGTCGAGCATGATGCGGACGGTGCCGGGGGTGGCGCCGGGTCGGTCGAGCAGCAGGAGCGGGATCTCCGGGTCGAGGTCGCCGCTGCGAGTCGCGGACATGACACCCCCGGTCGGGGTCAGCGACATGCTGTTGTGCATCGAACGGCCCATGCTGACGGCGCTGATCGAGCAGCCGCTGCCCAGATGCGCGATGACCGCGTGCCCGAGATCGGGCCGGGCGTCGAGGACGGACTGCACGGACAGGCCGTGAAATCCGTAGCGGCACAGCCCGGCTGCCGCGACCCGCGCGGGCAGCGGCAACCGGCGAGCCTCCTCCGGCATGGTGTGGTGGAAGGCGGTGTCGAAGCTGGCCACGTGCACCGCGTCCGGCCACGCGTCGCGGGCGGCGTCGATGCTGGCCAGGTCACCGGGCAGGTGCAGCGGCGCCCATGCGACGAGACCGGCCAACTCCTCGCGCACCTCGTCGGTGATGATCGTGGCGCGGTCGAAGACCGGGCCGCCGTGGACCACGCGGTGTGCCACGGCGTCGGGACGGGCACCCCGATCGGTCAGCATCTCGGCGAGCCTGGTGATCGCGGCCGGCAGGTCACCGGTGAACGGCGCCGAACGGGGCCGGTGCCGGGCGGAGGTCTCCGTCCACCGGGCCTGATCGGTGCCGAGTCGGTCGATGCCGACGATGAGCGAGGCAACGGGTTCGTACAGAACGGCCTTGAGGCTTGAGGAACCCGGATTGATCGCGAGCACGACCCTCGCCGGTGGCGTCGACGGGGTCATGGCGTCCAGGTCCAGTCCCGAATTTCCGGCATGTCCTCGAAGTTCGCCCGGATGTAGGCCTGGTGTCGCGCGAGCATCGCCTGGCAGTGCACGGCCAACTCGATGCCGTTCTCGGGTACTCGGCGCGCCCGTCGGAGCGCTTCCAGCACCAGGTGGTAGCGACTCATCCGGTTGAGCACCACCATGTCGAACGATGTGGTCGTGGTGCCCTGTTCGGTGAAGCCACGCACGTGGAACCGGCCCGGCTCACTGCGGCCGTGCAGCAGTTCGTGTACCGCGCGGGGGTAGCCGTGGAAGGCGAACACCACATCGGTGTCGGCGGTGAACAACGCCTCGAACTTCTCGTCGCTGAAACCGTCCGGATGGTCGTCGGCCGGTAGCAGGGCCATCAGGTCGACCACGTTGACCACCCGCACCCGCAGGTACGGCACGTGCTCGCGGAGCAACCGCGCGGCGGCCAACGTTTCCAGGGTGGGCACGTCGCCGGCCGCGGCCAGGACGATGTCCGGCCCACCCGACTGCCCCGGCGCGTCGGTCTCGGTACCGGCCCACGCCCACACCGACGCACCGGCCGCGCAGTGCGCCCTGGCCTCGGCAAGGTTGAGGTATTGCAGGTGGGACTGCTTGTCGACCACGATCAGGTTGACCCGGTCATGTCCGGCCAGACAGTGATCGGTGATGGACAGGGTGGTGTTCGCGTCCGGTGGCAGCCAGACCCGCACCACGCTCGGGGCGAGCGGGATCGCGGTGTCGATCAGTCCCGGTCCCTGGTGGGAGAAGCCGTTGTGGTCGTTGCGCCAGCAGGTCGAGGTCAACAGCACGTTCAACGACGCCACCGGCGCCCGCCACGGCAGGTCGGCCGCGTGCTGCAACCACTTGGTGTGCTGGATCAGCATGGACGCGGACACCATCGCGAACGCCTCGTAGGTGGCGAAGAGACCGTGCCGACCGGACAGCAGGTAGCCCTCCAGCCAGCCCTCGCACAGGTGCTCGGAGAGCACCTCCATCACCCGGCCCTCCGGCGAGAGATGGTCGTCGGATTCCAACACGGGTGCTTGCAGGCAGCGGTCGGTGACCTCGAAGACGGCGGCGAGTCGGTTGCTGGCCGTCTCGTCCGGGCAGAACAGGCGGAAGTCGCCGCCGCCGTCGGATTCCCTGGTGGTCACGGTGTAGAGGTCGCGCAGCAGTTCGCCGAGCGGCCGGGTGTTCTCCTGCGACTGGACACCGGGCTCGGTCACCGGCAGGGCGTATCTGTCCAGCGGTGGGATCTGGAGGGGGCGTAGCAGCCGGCCGCCGTTGGCGTAGGGCGTCGCGGACATCCGCTTGTCGCCGTCCGGAGCCAGCGCCGCGAGTTCGGGCACGAGTCGTCCGTCGGCGTCGAACAGCCGCTCCGGCGAGTACGAGCGCAGCCACTGGCTCAGCAGGCGCAGGTGTTCCGGGTTGTCCCGCACCCCGGACAGCGGTACCTGGTGCGCCCGGAAGGTGCCCTGGATCTGGACCCCGTCCACGGTGTCCGGGCCGGTCCAGCCCTTCGGGGTGCGCAGGATGATCGCCGGCCAGCGCACCGAACCGGGCGCGGCGGCGGCCTCGGTCCCGGCCTGCCGCTGGATCGCTCGGATGCGGGCGTGCGCGGTGGTCAGCTCACGGTGCAGATCGGTGAACACGGTGGCCGGGTCGTCGCCGGCGACCACCACCGGGTCCCAGCCCTGCGCGGCGAGCAGTCCGACGACATCGGCGTCCGCCGCGCGGCCGAGCACGGTCGGCCCGGAGATCTTGTAGCCGTTGAGGTGCAGGATGGGCAGTACCGCGCCGTCGCGGCGGGCGTTGAGGAACGCCGGGATCTTCCAGGATGCGGCCAGCGGCCCGGTTTCCGCCTCACCGTCGCCGACCACGCAGGCCACCACCAGGTCGGGGTGGTCGAACGCGGCGCCGGCCGCGTGCGCGAGGGCGTACCCGAGTTCGCCGCCCTCGTGGATGCTGCCCGGAGTCTGCACGCTGACGTGGCTGGGTACCCCTCCGGGCGTGGAGAACTGCCGCACCAGCGCGGTGAGGCCGGCCAGATCCGAGGAGATCCGGGGATAGATCTCGCCGTAGGTGCCCTCAAGATAGGTGTTGGCGATCAGTGCGGGGCCGCCGTGGCCGGGGCCGGTGACATAGAGGCAGTCGGTACCGGTGTCGCGGATGAGCCTGTTGAGTATCGGGTAGATCATGGACAGGCCGGGGCTGGTGCCCCAGTGGCCGAGCAGGCGCGGTTTGATGTCGTCGACGGTCAGCGGATCACGCAGCAACGGATTGGATTTCAGGTAGATCTGGGCGACCGTCAGGTAGTTCGCCGCCGCCCACCACCGCAGGTCCAACTCACGCGCGTGCTCGGTATAGGTCGGTGCCACCGGCATCGTGGTCGTCATCGCGGTGCTCATCGTTCACGTCTCTTCCTCGTCTGATGGCGTGCGCTCGTGCGCGTCTGCCGCCGGGCAGACGGCCCTGACCAGGCCGGATGGCCCACGCATCGGTCGTCATGACTCGAGCCTGCCGGCGGCGCCACCACCGCGAAAGAGCACAACGTCCCCGGTGAACCGGCAAAGTGCCTTCGGGAGATTCGTCATTCCTCGCGGTGATCGTGGGTGAGATCATGTGAGGATCGGCCGCATACGAGCAAGGGGAGCCCCATGACCGGAAAGCGTGGCAAATCGGGCGTATTCGCGGTGGTGCTGGCGGCTGCCGTCATCACGACGGCCGGAGCACCGCCCGCGCAGGCGCAGAGCCCGGCGGGCAAGCTCGGCAACCAGTTCACCTACACCTACTACGCCACCTCGGCGGACACCGGAACGCCGGTCGGTGGGTGGACCTTTGGTTACTGCCCGAGCTACTTCAGCAATTCCTGGGGCACCCGGACCTCGTACTTCCTCTCGTCGGAAGAAGCCTGCTGAGCTTGGTCCGATCAGGACGGTCGGCGCGGAGACGGTGACCAGACAAGTGTCGCATGTGGACAAAAATGAGCGCGGTGCCCCGACCAGCGGGGCACCGCGCTCACTGCATGACCGATGAAACGGCTACTGCACGACGGACCACACGAAGGTGGCGGTGCCCGAGACTCCCTTCGGGTCGGTCGCGGTCACGGTCACCGTGTAGGTCCCGAGCGTGCTGCCGGAGCCGGAGATCGTGCCGTTCGACGCGATCGTGGTACCGGGCGGGAGCCCGGTCGCGGTGAAGGTGAGGGTCTGCGACGTGTTGGAGTCCACGGCCTGCACCGGGAAGGAGACCGCCGTGCCCTTCGGGCTGCTGTAGCCGAAGGGGTTGACCACGCCGACCGTCTCCGCGCCCGGCACGCCCGAGTTCGCGGTGACGTTCGCGCTGACCGCCGTGTTGGCCAGTGAGATGCCCGCGCCCGATGCGCCGGCCGCGATCTGGCCGGTCAGGGTCTGGGCCAGGCTGGTCGACCCGGTCAGCGGCAGGCTGGCGGAGGAGTCGCCGACCGCGATCGAGTACGTCCCGGCCGGTGCCTGCCAGGCGTTCGCGGTCGCCGACCACGAGGCCAGGTCGTGAATGGTCACCGGGAAGGAGACCGTCGCGCTCGCCCCAGGGTTCAGCGTGACGCGCTGGAATCCCCTGAGCTGTTTCGGCGGGTCCTGGCTGGCGGCCGGGTCACCGATGTACATCTGCGCGACGTCCGCGCCGGCGACCGACCCGGTGTTGGTGACCTTCGCGGTCACCGTGGCCGTGCCGTTGGCGTTGAACGCGCCGACGGTGAGGTTGGCGAAGGAGAAATTCGTGTAGGAAAGGCCGAACCCGAACGGGAAGGCGGGGGTGATGTTCTGGGACTGGTACCAGCGGTACCCGATGTCCACGCCCTCGCTGAAGCTGACCCCGGCCGCGGTGCCCGGCCACTGCGCGGCGGTCTGCGCCGGGACCTGGCTCAGGCTGGACGGGAAGGTGACCGGCAGCTTGCCGGACGGGTCGACGGTGCCGAAGATCAGCGAGGCCATCGCCTGGCCGGTCTCCTGTCCGCCGTACCAGTTCTCGAACACCCCGGCGACCGAGTTGAGCCACGGCATGACCACCGGCGAGCCGCTGTTGATCACCACGATGGTGTTCGGGTTCGCCGCGGCGACGTCCGCGATCATCGTCTCGTCGGTGCTGGACAGGTCGAGGGTGGTCAGGTCGGTCTCCTCGCCT
>CAJCJE010000334.1 GCA_903970565.1 Candidatus Melainabacteria bacterium
CAGCAGGCGACGACACCCCACCAGGAAAACGACACGACATACCCACAATAGCCACCGGGTCACGAGGAGCCGCCTGCGCGCGTTCGAGCCTGCGGCGCGTGTCATGCAGGTCAGCACTGACCTTCTTGAGATACGCCAGCAGCTTCTCGTCGTTTGCCATCTGGGTACGCCCCCGCACGGTGATCGAAGTCAGGACAGACCAAGTTCACGATCGATGAACTCGAATACCTCATCGGCGCTGGCATCTTCCAACGCCTCGGCCGCACTCGCCTCGGTTGCGCTCGCCTCGGCCGCTGCCGCTCTGGTCAGCAACGCCCGCAGGCGGTCCAGCAGTTGCTCGGACGCGACGCCGGAATCCAGCTCGGCAAATTCGTTCTCCAGCACGTCGACGGCTTTGTTGATCCGGTCGATCGGATCAGGGGCCGATGGCGCCAACCGCTGCCCGAGGTAGTCGGCCAGCGCGGCGGGATTCGGGTAGTCGAAGACGATCGTGCTGGGCAGTGGCAGACCGGTCGAGGCGGCCAGCGAGTTCCGGAACTCCACGGCGGTCAGCGAATCGAAGCCCATCTCGTTGAAGGGCACCCGGTCGCCGACCGCGTTGTCGCCGGAGTGGCCGAGTACAGCCGCGACATGGCTGCGGACGAGTCCGCGCAGGGCCCGTTGCCGTTCGGCCACGGACATCTCGGCCAGGCCGGTCAGTGCGGAGGTGGCCGCCTGTTCGGCGGTCACGGTCACCGCCGGAACCAGGCCGGTGACGAATCGACCGTTGGGAGAGCTGGCGAAGCCGGGGCCGAACCTGGCCCAGTCGATGTCGGCGATGGCGACCTGGGTGTCGTCGGAGTTCAGCGCGGACTGGAGGGCGGCGACGGCGGCGGCGGGTGCCAGCGGGTTCATCCCGTTGCGGCGCATCCGGTCGGCGGTCGCGGTGTTGCTGGCGGCCATGCCCTCGCCGCCCCACGGACCCCAGGCCACCGAGGTCGCCGGGAGTCCCCGATCGCGTCGGTACTGGGCGAAGGAGTCGAGGAAGGCGTTGGCGGCGGCGTAGTTGGCCTGACCGGCGGCGCCGAGGGTGCCGGCGAGCGAGGAGAACAGGACGAAGGCGCGCAGATCCAGGTGCCGGGTCAGTTCGTGCAGGTTGATCGCGCCCTGCTTCTTCGCCGCCAGCACGGCTTCCAGCCGCTGCGGGGTCAGCGAGTCGATCATCGCGTCGTCCAGGACTCCGGCGGCGTGCACCACCGTGCTGAGCGGATACCGCTCGGGGAGCTTTTCCAGTAGCGCGGCCAGTGCCGTCCGGTCGGTGACATCGCAGGCGGCCAACGTGACCTGGGCGCCGAGCGCGGTCAGGTCCGCCTCAAGGTCCTCCGCGCCGGCCGCAAGCTGTCCGCTGCGGCTGGCGAGCACCACGTGTTCGGCACCGGCGGCGGCCAGCCAGCGCGCGACCGTCGCACCCAGCGCGCCGGAACCACCGGTGATCAGCACCGTGCCGGCCGGTTTCCATTCGGTGCCGGGCCGCAGCGCGGCGTGGGACAGCCGGCGGGCCAGCACGCCGGATTCCCGGATGGCCAGCTGGTTGTCGGCGTATCCGCCGTGCAGGATGGCGGCGAGCCGTTGGCCGGCCTCGTCGTCGAACTGCTCGGGCACGTCGATCAGGCCGCCCCAGCGGTCCGGGTGTTCCAGGGCCGCCGCCAACCCGAATCCCCACAGCTGGTGCTGGTCGGGGTTGCGGATCGGATCGCCGCCCGCCGCGACCGCACCGGAACTGGCCAGCCACAGCGGTGCGCGCAGCCCGGCGTCGCCGAGGGCCTGCACCAGGTCGAGGGTCCTGGCGAACCAGTCGGGGCGGGCATCGAGGCCCAGTAGCGACAGGACCCCGTCCACGGCGGGCAGTCGGCCGAGTTCCCCGGCCAGGTGGGCCCGGTCGGCGTCGGGTCCGACGAGGAGGGTCAGCACGGTGGCGCCGTGCGCGCGCAGCGCCTCGGGCACCGGTGACTCGCCGCCGCTGGTCACGCACAGGAGGGTCGCACCGGAGGAGGGCGTGGCCGGTTCCTCGGCCGGAACCCAGTCCACCCCGTACCGCAGGTGTTCGGCGGCGGAGTCGGCGGTGACCAGTTCCGGCCAGAAGCGGTTGGACTGGAACGCATAGGTGGGTAGGGTCACCGCGCTCGCGTCCCCGCCGGGCAGGATCGTCGACCAGTCCGGGGAGAAACCGCCGACGTGCAGACCAGCCGCGGCCCGGAGGATCGATTCGGGTTCGGCGTCGGACGAGCGGAGGCCGGCGACGATCGTATGGCCCTCCCCGGCGGCGGGGCGGTCGTCTCCGGTGAGACATTCCGTGGCCAACGCGGACAGGGCGCCACCGGGACCGATCTCCAGGAAACCGGTCGTGCCGTGCTCGGCCAGCCAGCCGATCCCGTCGGCGAACCGGACGGCCTCCCGGACGTGCCTGACCCAGTAGTCGGGTGAGCACAGTGCGTCACCGGCAAGGTCGCCGGTGAGGTTGGAGACCACGCCAATCGTCGGCGGGGCGTAGTTGATCTGCGCCGCCACCGTCGCGAAGTCCTCCAGCATCGATTCCATCAACGCTGAGTGAAACGCGTGCGAAACCCGTAATCCCCTAGTTTTGCGGCCCAACTCGGTGAATCGGGCGGCAACGGCGGTCACCTCGGCGGCGCCGCCGCTGATCACGACGGACTCGGGACCGTTGATCGCGGCGATGGACACGCCCGGTGTCAACGCGGCGCGGATCTCCTCCTCGGTGGCCCGCACCGAGACCATCTCGCCGCCGACCGGCAACGCCTGCATGAGCCGGCCGCGCGCGCTCACCAGCGTGCACGCATCCGGCAGGGTGAACACCCCCGCGACGTGGGCGGCGGCGAGTTCGCCGATGGAGTGGCCGAGTAGGAAGTCCGGCCGAACCCCCCAGGACTCCCAGAGCCGGAACAACGCGACCTCGATCGCGAACAACGCCGGCTGGGTGTATTCGGTGCGGTCGAGCAGATCCCCCTCGGCGAAGATCACTTCGCGCAGGGGCCGGTCGAGCTGGAACTGCGCGCAGATCTCGTCGAGGGCGGCGGCGAACACCGGGTGGGTTTCGTAGAGGCCGCGTCCCATGCCAGCGCGCTGCGCGCCCTGGCCGGCGAACAGGAAGGCGAGTCGGCCGTCCAGGTTCGCGGTGCCCCGCACGACCTGCGACGCGGGATGGCCGGCGGCCAACGCGGTCAGGCCGGCGGTCAGATCGGCCAGGTCGGCGCCGACCACGGCCGCCCGGGTGCTCAGCATGGCGCGGGTGCTGGCGAGCGCGGCGGCGAGATCGGCCGGATCGGGCTCGGTGCGCACGACCTCCCGCAGGCGGCTGGCCTGGGCGGCCAGCGCGGCCTCGCCTCGGGCGGAGAGCAGCCACGCGAACGGCCCGGCGGGCGTGTCGCGCGGTTGGCTCGGTTGGCTCGGTTGGCTCGGTTGGCTCGGTTGGCTCGGTTCGGGGCCTTCGAGGATGACGTGCGCGTTGGTGCCGCTGATCCCGAACGAGGACACGCCCGCGCGCGGCGGCGCGCCGGTCTCCGGCCAGTCGACCGGCTCGGTGAGCAGGCTGATCGCGCCATCGACCCAGTTGACGTGCGGGTTCGGCTCATCGGCGTGCAGGGTTCGCGGCAGCACGCCGTGCCGCATCGCCTCGACCATCTTGATGATTCCGGCCACGCCGGAGGCGGCCTGCGTGTG
>CAJCJE010000335.1 GCA_903970565.1 Candidatus Melainabacteria bacterium
GGGAGCCCAGCAGCCCGCTGACATCACGCTGCTGGATGTTGCCGTTCAGGTGCCGGTAGACCAGGAAGAGGCTGACGGCGGCGGCCGCGACCAGTACCGCGGTGACGCTGGCCGTCCAGATCAGCACCTTCCGGCGGCGCCCTCGGCGCGGCTTACCCGGGGTCGGCGGCTCGGGCGGTAGCGCGCCGGGCGGAGAGCTGCCGGGGGCCGGTTTCTCCGGCTCAACGACCGGCGATCCGGCCGCCGCTACCCCAGGGCCGGAGTCGTCCGGCGGGATAGAACTCCCCATATGTCACTCCACCCGGTTACCAAGGTCTGCGAAGATCACCATTCCCAGGCCCCGGTAAATCACTCTCTAAGAAAACGACGTCCGGGTAAGGCAGTTAGTTGCCGGGAATTACGGACTCTTTCCCACTATTTTGCCCCATGGGTAACCACTGGTCAGGATCGACCCGCCGCTTCGAAGGCGCGCCCGGTCTCGGTGGCCTGCCCGGACCCGCTGAACAGGCCCAGGCTGCCGTCGGTGTTATTCGCGGGCAGCGCGAACCAGGCGTAACGCTGCACGAATGGCAGCCCGTCCAGCATCTTGACCGCGGCGGTAACGAAGGCCGCCTGCTGGGCTCCGGCCGGGAATTGGCCGGTGCCGAAGTTGGCCAGGCCGAATTCGGTGAGCCAGATCGGTTTGTGATAGCGGTCGTAGACGGCTTGCAGGTAGCTCTGTAGTTCGCCCGTGGCGGCCGAGGAGAAGTCACCGCCGTACCAGTGCAGCGGGATGAAGTCCACCCGGTAGCCGCGTGCCGCCGCGCCGGACATGAACTGGTCCAGCCAGCCGCCGGGAGTGTCGGCGCCGTAGGACACGGCGGGCGCGCCCAGGCGCATACCGGTGGCCTCCAGTTGCGGCCACAGGTCCAGGGCCTGCTCGACGGTCATGTTCGTCTGGCCGGGCTGGTCCGGTTCGTTGAACGCGAGCAGCTCGGTGCCCTGCTGCTCGGCGGTGGCCAGATCGGTCGGGTCGACCTCGGCGGCGCCCCAGATCATCGGCACGAACTCGGTTCCGGCGGGTCGCGCGATCGAACCGGTGCTGGGCGACCAGTCGTAGTACCAGCTCGCGCCCACGTTGCTGATGTCCGACCCGGCGTCGGCGACGGAGGTCGCGCTCACTCCCTTGCGGCTGCTGGACGCGGCGTCGGCCGGCTGCGCGGCCACCAGGCCGAGCACGACCGTGACCGACAGCAGCAGTATCGGCAACCGGTTGGCGACGATCCTGGACATGGGCACCCCCGCGTGCGTTTTCTTACGAAAGCACATGTGCCACCAGAGGGACTTGATGGCCGTGAACTATTGCTGACGTGCGCGCCGTGCAATAACCGTTCGGGACAGAGCGTGATTCACACGCGGTCAGACAATCGACACTCGGCAAGTTTGCTTCTGGTGGGAACGACGTAAAGGCGAAGATCGATGCCACCTTCGAGTTCGACGGCATTGTCGCGCGGGGAACTGCCAGCCTGGTTAACGGTGGCAGCCACCTGGTGAGTGCGCCGAAGCTGACCTCAGGTCGTTGACTTGGTGGTCTGGTGCGCCCGAAAGGATTGTGCGCCCGAAGGGATTCGAACCCCAAACCTTCGGAACCGCGGCCCTGGGCTATTCCTCGGCTTCGGCCTGGTCCGCGTCGAGGAGACGGGTGAGGAGTTCGACGAGGTGCCCGAGGTCCTCGGCCGGGAGGGTGTTGATGGCGGGGGGTGGGCGCAACAGGATGGCGTCGGCGGTCGCGAGGGCGTTGTGTCCGGCGGCGGTGAGCGTGACCAGCTTGCGGCGCCGGTCGTCGGGGTGCGGTCGGCGTTCGACGAGGCCGTGGGCCTCCAGTTTGTCGACGACGAGGGTTGCGTAGGGGGCGTCGAGGCCGTTGGCCTCCGCGATTTGGCTCAGGGTCAACGGCCCGTCGCGGAGTTGGAACAGGACCTTCCCCCGGCCACCGCCGAGACGGAAACCGAGCGCGTCGGCAAGCTCGCCTCGGCGGTTGTGGGCTTCGACGAACCGGTGCATGAGGGCCCAGGCCCGCTGGACGGGATCGGCTGATCGTCTTGGGGTGGCTGCCATCGGTCGTCTCTCCCGCGTCCCTTACGCCATGCGGTCCGAGCGACCGTGTCGTGCGCCCGCTTGCTGGTTGTGCCCGGCGTGCCGGCTATGGTGCCGCGTTCACCACGCTACCGTCCGGCCGAGGTAGTCGACGTAGTGCAGACCGGGGCGGCCCTGGAGGGAGTCGAGCGTCTTGACGACGTTCGGAATGCTGTCGTCGATGCCGAGCGGGGCACCCGAGCCGCCCAGGTCGGTCCGTACCCAGCCGGGAGCCATCAGGACCAGGGTCCGGTGCTCGCCGTCGTGCCGCGCCGCGTAACTGCGCATGAACGTGTTGAGCGCGGCCTTGCTGCCTCGGTACACCTCGTGGCCGCCGCGTACGTTGTTGGCCACGCTGCCCTGACCCGAGGACATCACCCCGATCGTGCCGGTGGGTTCGACAAGGTCCTGGAGCGCCTCGATGACGCGCAGCGGGCTCAGCGCGTTGGTGACCATGACTCGGTTGAACTCGTCGGTCGAGGTCTCCGCCACCGTGCCTTCCGGCTGGTTGGCGACGCCGGCGTTCACGAACAGCAGATCGAACATCCGGCCCGCCAGCCGCGTGTGCAGTGCCGTGACCTGCTCGGGCTCGGTGATGTCGACGGTGTCGATCTCGATTCCTCCGGCGTGGGTATCGGCGAGGTCGTGCAGCTGGGTCCGGCCCGAGCCGCGCACGGTGGCCGTGATCTGCCGGCCGTCCTGGGCCCACTCCTGGGCCAGCGCGAGGCCCAGACCACGGGACGCGCCGATCAGCAGCACGCGCTTACCCGAGGCCGGCGGCAGATCGGTACCAGATCCTAAATTAGTTATAGTCATATAAACTATTATGTGTCGTATAACTAATCTCGTCAAGTCGGTCAGCCATCCGAGTGATAGCGGCGCAGGGCCCGGTCGACCAGCGCGCTGGCGGCGCCGGTGTAGTTGGCCGGGGTGAGTAGGTCGGCCAGTGCCGCGCGGTCCAGCCGACCGGCCAGGTCCGGCTCGGCGTCGAGCACCTCACCGATGGTCCGACCGGTGTCGGCGGCCTCGACGGAGGCGCGGGTGATCAGCTTCTTCGCCCGCGCCTTGCCGAGGATCGGGGCCAGCGCCACGTTCAGCCGCTCGGCCACGATCGCGCCCCGGGTGATGGCCACGTTGTCCCGCATCCGGTCCGGGTGGACCTCCAGCCCCTCCGCCAGCTCCACCGCGGTGTGCGCGGCACCGCCGGCCAGGCGCAGCGCCTCGCGCAGCGGCTGCCACTCGGCGTGCCAGGCACCCGCCGGGCGCTCGTCCTCGGCCACCATGCTCTGCGTGAGCACCAGGGCGTGCGCCGGCACCTGGCGGGCCGCGGACATGATGAGCGTGGCCAGCACCGGATTGCGCTTCTGCGGCATCGCCGAGGACGCGCCCCGGCCGGGTTCGGCCGGCTCGGCCAGTTCGCCGATCTCGGTGCGGGACAGGGTCTGCACGTCCAGCGCGAACTTGCCCAGCGCGCCGGTGACGAACGACAGCACGGCGGCCAGGTCGACGATCGGCGTGCGCACGGTGTGCCAGGGCATCGCCGGCTCGACCAGTCCGAGTTCCTCGGCGAAAGGCGCGATCAGTTCCACTCCCGCCAGCGGCAGCCCGGCCGGGGACGCGCCGTCGATGGTGGCGTACTCCCCGTACGCGGCAAGGGTTCCGGCCGCGCCACCGAGTTCGGCCGGCAGGCCGGTGGCGAGCACCGCGCGCACCCGGACCAGCGCGTCCAGGACCAGTTGCAGCCAGCTCGCGGCCTTGAGGCCGAAGGTGATCGGCACCGCGTGCTGGGCCAGCGTCCGGCCGGCCTGGAGGGTGTCGCGGTGCTCGTGCGCCAGCGCCGCCAGGGCGGCGGCGATCCGGACCAGGTCGCCCTCGATCCGGAGCAGCACCCGGCGCGCTATCAGCATAGTGGCCGAATCCAGGATGTCCTGGCTGGTGGACCCCCGGTGTACGTACTCGGCCGCGTCCGGATGGTCGGCCGCGACCACCGCGGTGAAGGCGCGCACGAACGCGACCACCGGGTTGGCCGCGGCCCTGGACTGCCGGGCCAGTTCGACGAGGTCCAGCCGCTCGGCACGGGCGGCCTCGGTGATCATCTCGGCCACCCCTCGGGGCAGCAGCCCCAACCGGGCCTGGGCACGGGCCAGCGCGGCCTCCACGTCCAGCATGGCCTGCAACCACGCCTCGTCGCTGACCTCGGCCTGTACCGGAGTACCCGCCCAGGTCGGCGCGAGCAGCCCGGAGTCGGTGCCCACCAGGTGCGTTTCCAGGTCAGTGTTCATCGGGTTCGTACTCCCACCAGGAACATCGATACCAACAACAGCCCGATCGAGAACGACGGTACTGAGAATGTCGGCGACCGGCTCAGCCGATCGCCGGCAGCGCGGCACGATCGAACCGGCCGGCAATCCGCACGGGCCCGTGCCACGAACCGCAACTGTGCGTATTTCATGTCATACGGCACACGGCGCGGACAGGGGCACGTCGGCGGGTAACGTGGCGTGCGTAACACCTGTCGGCATCCCCTGCCGGCAGTGCGCAGGACAGCGGCCGGGCACAGAAGCCTGGTCGACAATCCGTCGCTCCGGACCCCGGCGGCCCGCTCATCGAGGCTGACACGGGGTGATGAACGTGACGGACACCCGGAGACTCCCGGCTCCGGTCATGGACAACTGGGAGTGGCAGGCACGCGGTGCCTGTCGCGGAATGGACAGCGAGTTCTTCTTCGGTCCCGACGGGGAACGAGGAATTGCCCGGGTCACCCGGGAGGCTAGGGCCAAGGTGATCTGCCGGCAGTGCCGGGTTCTGGAACAGTGCCGCCGTCATGCGCTCACGGTTCGGGAGCCACACGGTGTGTGGGGAGGTCTCTCCGCCGCCGAACGCGCCGGAGTCGTGCGCAGCCAACTCACCCGAGTGGACGGAGCCGACCGATGAGCTGGGGTTGCGACACCCTCCGGCGTCCCGGCTGAGCCGGCCCAACTGGACACCTACCCCGGGTGCGGGTATCCACGAATACGTGGAAGATCGCAGAGGGAAGGACAGCTCAATGGCTCACATCGAACATCAGGTGCACATTTCCGCGACGGTCGATCAGGTGTTCGAGGCGTTCACCAGGTATGCGGAGTACCCGGACTTCATGAAGTCGGTGGATCAGGTCCTGGTCGACGACACGGAACCGGACCTCCTGCACTGGCACCTGTCGATCGCCACGGTTCCGCGCATCGTCGTGACGCGCGTGCGCGCCGATCGGGCGGCGCAGCGGGTGGAATGGCGCAGCGAGAAGGGCATCGAGAACTACGGGACCGTGACACTGCGCACTCTGGACGACGGGTCCACCGAGCTGTCGATGGTCGCGGACTACGAGCCGGAGGGATTTCTCGAATCCGTCGGCGCCGAACTCGGCCTGATCTCCCAGCGGATCGAGGGCGATCTCGGCCGGTTCGCCACCTACGTCGAATCAGCGGGCGATCAGGCGGAGGGCAGGAGCCCCGTGACCGAGGTGCTCGGTAGCGGGGCCACTCCGTCCAACCGGCTCACCGAACGGCTGACTCCCGGCGACTCGTGATC
>CAJCJE010000336.1 GCA_903970565.1 Candidatus Melainabacteria bacterium
TCGGCCAGTGTGTAGCACTATCCCTGGACGAACTGAGGACCGGCCAGATCGCGGAGTGCCGCCAGTCCGAGGAAATCCTCGCCGGTGACGGTGTCGGCCGCCTTCGATTCGATCCCGACAATGCGGCCGTCGGCCAGTTCGAGCACGATGTCGACCTCGGCGCCACCGCTGATCCGCCAGTGGTGCAGGCGCACCGGGCGTTCGCTCCAGGTGGCTTGTGTGGCCAATTCGTCGACGATGAACGTCTCAATCAGCGGGCCGCGAGCGGTGCTACCGGCCGAGCCAGCGATGCGGCCGAGATACCCAGCAGAGCTGCGGCAAGGCCGGTGCGGTGATGGACGCAAGGTAGGAGAGCAGCGTGGTGATCGTGCCCGGCTCGTTGATCCTTGCCATCTCGCGGAGGTCACGTTCCGCGATGGCCTGGACGTAACTGCGAAACCATGCTTGCCGACTTCGGAGTGTCGGCATCAGAGCGGGTTCCGGAAAACCGCCTCGGCATACCCGCCGAAAATAGTCGGCGCGGTCCGACTTTGACGGAGTGATGGCCGATAGCGCGGTGGGATCACCGAAGACGAGGTCGATGAAGCTCTCGAAACGGCCGTCGAACTCACCCTGTGAGAATGACCAGACGTCCACCACCGCACCGCGCCCTGCCAACGACTCGGACAGGCTCGGTGTTGCCAGGAAACGAGTTGACCCGGCCAGTACGTACCTGCCGGGCCCGCGGACGGTGTCTACTTCGGCCTTTATCGCCAGCGGATCGCTGCGAGCCGCTGGCAGCAGTTGTTCGTCGTCGAGATTGAACAACGTGCCGCCGTGTTGATGTCGCAGGTGCCGGAGCAGGGTGGTCTTACCGGCCTGTCGGGGCCGTTGAGGATCACTACTCGGAAGGTCGACGGATACTCTTCGACGACTGTGCCGCAGGCTCAAAGAAGTTCATCAGAGTCGAGCATGAAAATCCCGTCGTGCCTGTTAAGGAGATTGATCAACTACTTCAGTGTACATTTGACAGCCGCCCGAACCGACATTTCACAGCTACTCGGACCGACATTTCACCGGACCTGGGGCCGACATTTCACAGCCAGGGACACCTGGCGGGACAGGGCTCATCGCAGATCCTCGGTCCGAACGGCGACGTGGCCGGCCGCCAACGGATTCGTTGGTAGCCGGCCACTGTCGGGTTCGAGGCGCTGGAGCGGGTCAGCGGGCGAGCAGGCTGCTGGCTTCCTGCGCGGCCGGTCCGGCGGCGGTGAGGTGGGCGAGGTTCGCCGGTACCTCTTCGCCCCGGTGGTTCATGGCCTGCGCGTAGAGCCGGCCGGCCCGGTAGGAGGAGCGCACCAACGGTCCGGCCATCACGCCGGAGAAGCCGATCCGGGACGCTTCCTGTTGGTGCTCGACGAATTCCTCCGGCTTGACCCACCGCTCGACCGGGTGGTGTCGAGGGCTGGGCCGCAGGTACTGGGTGATGGTCAGGATCTCGCAACCGGCCTCGTGCAGGTCGCGCATGGCCTCGGTGACCTCCTCCGGCGTCTCACCCATGCCGAGGATGAGGTTGGACTTGGTGACCAGGCCGGCGGCGCGGGCAGCGGTCAGTACCGAAAGCGAGCGCTCGTAACGGAAACCGGGGCGGATGCGCTTGAAGATGCGCGGCACGGTCTCCAGGTTGTGCGCCAACACCTCCGGGCGGGCGGCGAACACCTCGGCCAACTGTTCGGGGTCGGCGTTGAAGTCCGGGATCAGCAGCTCGACGCCGGTACCGGGGTTGAGTTCGTGGATCTTCTCGACGGTCTCGGCGTAGAGCCAGGCACCGCCGTCGGGCAGGTCGTCGCGGGCGACGCCGGTCACCGTGGCGTAGCGCAAACCCATTGCCTGGACGGATTCGGCGACCTTGCGCGGCTCCTGCCGGTCAAGGTCGGCGGGGCGGCCGGTGTCGATCTGGCAGAAGTCGCAGCGCCGGGTGCACTGGTCGCCGCCGATGAGGAAGGTGGCCTCGCGGTCCTCCCAGCACTCGTAGATGTTCGGACAGCCGGCCTCCTCGCAGACCGTGTGCAGGCCCTCCCGGTGCACCAGCTTCTTCAGCTCGGTGTACTCCGGGCCCATCCGAGCCTTGGTCTTGATCCACGAGGGCTTCTTCTCGATCGGCGTCTGCGCGTTGCGGACCTCCAGCCGCAACAACTTCCGCCCATCCGGGGCCACGCTCATGGGGTCTCCTCAGCTCTTGGCCTACGCGCAACACATTACGCCGCAGGCCAGCGTGTTCTGGGTCACCCGCTGGTCAGCTGGGATCGGGGGCGACGCCGGTCAGCTCGGCGGTCAGGTCCCACAGCTTCGCGCCGATCCCCTCCTGGCGCGCGGCCGACGGGAACCGGACGGCCTTGGGGTAGCCGTACAGCTCGGCGAATCCGCTCGGGCCGTAGTAGCAGCCGCCCTCGGCCTCCTCGGCCAGCGCCGCGTAGAGCTGGGGGAGGGCGCCGGTCCGCACGTTCTGCCCGACCAGGCGGTCGCCGAGCGAGCCGACGGCCTCGATGACGCCCTTGAGGATGCCGGTGCGGGAACGGGCCATGTTCGCGGTCAGCTCGGTCGCGGTGTAACCGGGATGCGCGGCCATGCTGGCCACGTCCACGCCGGCCGCGCGCAGCCGGCGGTCCAGCTCCCTGGCGAACACCGCGTTGGCCAGTTTCGCCTGGGCGTAGGAGGTCGTCGGCAGGTAGCGGCGCCGGGTGAAGTTCGGGTCGGCCAGGTCGAGCCGGCCGCCGCGCGCGGCCATGCTGGACACCGTCACCACTCGCGAACCGGGTTTGCCGCGCAGCGCCGGCATCAGCAGCCAGGTCAGCGCGGCATGGCCGAGGTGGTTGCCGCCGAACTGTAGTTCGAAGCCGTCCTTGGTGGTCTTCTTCGGCGTCATCATCACGCCGGCGTTGTTCAGCAGCAGGTCGAGCCGATCCTCCGACAGCTCCCGGACCCGCTCGGCCGCCGCGCGCACCGACGCGAGGTCGGCCAGATCGAGCAGGACCAGTTCGGCCTTGCCGCCCCGCTCGGTGATCGCCCGCACGGTGGCGCCACCACGTTCGGCCGACCGGCAGGCCAGCAGCACGCGGGCGCCGTTGTCGGCGAGTACCACCGAACTACGCGCGCCCAGGCCCGAGTTGGCGCCGGTGACCACCACGGTTCGGCCGCTCAGGTCGGGAATGTTGACTTCGCTCCAGTTCGGCATGAGGTAACTCCTACTACGCGCGTCCTCGTGGCACCAGGGTGGGTCGAACCAGGCGGTCACCCTCGTGACGACCGGGTCGTGGCGGACTGGGTCGTGGCGGACCGGGTCGTGGCGGACTGGGTCGTGACGGACTGGGTCGTGACGGACTGGGTGGGTGTCCGGGTTCAGGCGCTGGCGACGAGCCGGCGCAGCAACTGCTCGATCGGGTTGCGGCGCCTGGCCGGGCGGACCGAGCGGCCACGGATCAGCGCCAGGAAGGCCGACCCGACCCGTGCGGTCTCCTCGCCGGCCTCGCCCGGTTCGACCAGGCCGGCGGCACCGGCGACCAGCCGCGCCTCGGCGGCCAGCGCGGCGCGGAACGCGGGCCCGGCACTCTCGACGTAGCCATCCAGCAGGTCACGCAGCACCGGTGCCTCGGTCGAGCAGCGCC
>CAJCJE010000337.1 GCA_903970565.1 Candidatus Melainabacteria bacterium
CGGCCAGTTGCTCGGGGGGTGCGTAGGCGAGCAGCGCCTTGCCGACTCCGGTGCAGTACGCCGGCATCCGGCCGCCGACCCTGGACCCGATCTTCGGGCCGTGTCGGCCGGCTATTTTGTGGATATAGACCACTTCCGCGCCATCCAGCACGGCCAGGTGCACGGTTTCATGGGTGGCCTCGAACAGGTCGGCCAGAAACGGCGCGGCGGCCTCGCGCAGGCCGCGTTGCAGTGGGGCGCGCTGGCCCAACTCGAACAGCGCCATGCCGAGCCGGATACCGGTCGGCGTGCGTTCGATGATGCGCCAGGTCGCCAACTCGGTCAGCAACCGGTGCGCGGTGGTTTTCGGGATACCGGCCCGGCGCGCGAGTTCGGCCAGCGACAGTTCACCCTCGCCCGGCTGGAACGCCGACAACAGCGACATGGTCCGGCCGAGTACCGAGTTGGGCGGTTGGTCAGGGGCGCTCATACGTCCATGATGCCGGAGGTGCCGTTCCGCTCACCGGAACGCCGGAGTTCTCCCGGAGGGCCGGTCGCGGTCAGGCTGAGTGGCATGAGCCCACCGAAAGTCACGGCCGCCATCGTCGGGCCAGGCAATATCGGCACCGATCTGCTGGCGAAGCTGCGGCGCGCAGAGTCCATCGAGGTCGGCTACGTGGTCGGCGTCGTCGAGTCCGACGGGTTGGCCCGTGCCCGGTCGCTGGGCATCGAGGCTTCCGCCGAGGGCGTCGACTGGCTGCTGCGGCAGCGGCCACTGCCGGAGATCGTGTTCGAGGCGACCTCGGCGGCGGCCCATCGGGCGAACGCGCCGAAGTACGCGGCGGCCGGGATTCAGGCGGTCGACCTGACACCGGCCCATCTCGGTCCGATGGTGTGTCCGCCGGTGAACCTGGCGCGGCACCTTGCCGAGCCCAACGTCTCGATGATCACCTGCGGCGGGCAGGCGACGATCCCGATGGTGTACGCGGTGTCGCGGGTGACCCCGGTGCCGTACGCGGAGATCGTGGCGTCGGTGTCCTCGCGGTCGGCCGGGCCGGGCACGCGGGCGAACATCGACGAGTTCACCCACACCACCTCGCGGGCGGTCGCCGAGATCGGCGGCGCCGCGCGGGGCAAGGCGATCATCATCCTCAACCCGGTCGAGCCGCCGATGATCATGCGGGACACCGTGTTCTGCATGATCGGCGCGGACGTCGACGAGGCGGCCATCACCACGTCGATCCACCAGGTCGCCGACCAGGTGCGCGAGTACGTGCCCGGATACGCGCTGCGCGCCGAGCCGCAGTTCGACCAGCCGCGTGCCGAATGGGGCGGCCACGGCCGGGTCGCGGTGTTCCTGGAAGTGAAGGGCAACGGTGACTATCTGCCGGAGTACGCCGGCAATCTGGACATCATGACGGCAGCGGCGGCGCGGGTCGGCGACCTGATGGCGTCGGCGAAACTGAAGGCAGGGTCGAGATGAGCACGCCATCGGGCGGTACCCACGACATTCGCATCACCGACACCACGTTGCGCGACGGCAGCCACGCGATGGCCCACCAGTTCACCGAGGCGCAGGTGCGGTCCACCGTGTACGCGCTGGACCGGGCCGGCGTCGAGGTGATCGAGGTGACCCACGGCGACGGTCTCGGGGGTTCCTCCTTCAACTACGGATTTTCCGCCGAGGACGAGATCAAGCTGGTCGCGGCGGCCGTCGACGAGGCCACCACGGCGGAGATCGCGGTGCTGCTGGTGCCGGGGATCGGCACGCGCGAGGAGCTGCGGATGGCGTTCGACGTCGGCGCGCGGGTGGCCAGGATCGCGACGCACTGCACCGAGGCGGACGTGTCCATCCAGCACTTCGGCCTCGCCAGCGAACTCGGCATGGAGACCGTCGGTTTTCTGATGATGGCGCACCGGACCACGCCGGAGGAGTTGGCCAGGCAGGCTCGGATCATGGTCGACGCGGGCGCGCAGTGCGTCTACTGCGTGGACTCGGCCGGGGCACTGGTGCTGGACACCGCGCAGGTCCGGGTCGAGGCGATCGTGCGGGAGATCGGCGACCAGGCGCAGGTCGGGTTCCACGGCCACCAGAACCTCTCCCTCGGCGTCGCCAACTCGGTGCTGGCCTACCGCAACGGGGCCCGGCAGATCGACGGCGCGCTGTGCGCGCTGGGCGCCGGCGCCGGCAACGCGCCGACCGAGGTGCTCGCCGCGACCTTCGACAAAATGGGCATCGACACCGGGGTGAACGTGGCCGGGGTGCTCGCGGCGGCCGAGGAGGTGGTCAAGCCGTACCTGCCGAGGTGGCCGTCGATGGACCGCAACGCCATCGTGCAGGGCTATGCCGGGGTGTACTCCAGTTTCCTGCTGCACGCCGAGCGAGCCGCGCTGCGCTACGGCGTCGCCGCGCACGACATCCTGGCCAGGGTCGGCGAACTCGGCTACGTCGGCGGCCAGGAGGACATGATCATCGACGTGGCGATCCAACTCGCGCAGGACAACGCCGGCTGAGACCGATCGTGTTGTGGCGTCGTCGACACCGGCGGCGCCGCAACCGAGTTATCGGCCGATGTGGACGGTGATCGAGCCGAGCCGGTCGAACTCGGCGTGGAACTCGTCGCCCTCGGCCAACGGGACCGCGGCGTGCAGCGCGCCGGTCATGATCACGTGGTCGGCCTCCAGGGTGACGCCGTGCGCGCCGAGGGTGTTGGCCAACCAGGCAACCACCGCGACCGGATCGCCGAGCGCCGCCGCGCCGGCCGCCGTGTCCACCAGTTCGCCGTTGCGCCACAGCACCATACCGGTCAGGCGCGGGTCGAACCCGTCGATCGGGACCACCCGCTCGGCAATGGCCATCGCCCCGTTGGAGGCCAGGTCGGCCACGGTGTCGGCCAGCCGGATACGCCAGTCCGCGATGCGCGAGTCGACGATCTCCATACCGGCGATGGCGCCGGAGATGGCCGCTCGCGCTCTCTCGGTGCTCACCCCCGGTCCGCGCAGCGACTCGCCGAGGACGAAGACGATCTCCGCCTCGATCTTGGGCGCGATGAACGTCGACAGCGGGATCGTGTCGCCGTCGTGGTAGACGGTGGAGGCCAGCACCGGACCGTAGTCGGGCACGTCGATTCCCAGCAACCGCTGCATCGGCTCGGCGGTCAGCCCGACCTTGTGGCCGATCACCCGGTCGCCGTCCGCGCACAGCAGCGCGACCAGTTCCTGCTGGATCGCGTAGCCCTCGGCGAGGCCCATCTCCGGCTCGTCATCGGTGAACGGCGCGATCGGCACCCCGGTCTGCCGCGCCTGGTAGAGGGCCTTGGCCTTGGCCACTGGGTCGGTCAACGGCATCTCGACTCCTCCGCACGGGTGCTGGACGCTGTGATGGTGGCGGCTGGCCCGCGATCCTGTCATCGTCGGCGTTCCACTCAGCGGAACGCCGACTCCTGGTGCGCTACCGGTACCCCTGGCGGACACCACCGGTCGAGGAGATGATCAGGGCACGACCGCGACCAGAAAGGGACAGCGCCATGAGCATGGCCTACCTCGCGCAGCCCGACCAGCAGCAGACGCTCGAATGGCTCGACGGCGGCACGTTCTCGGTGCTGCTGGACAGCGCGGCCACCGACGGGCAGCTGACCGTCGGCCGGTTCAACGTCAGCAGGGGCGAGGCCCCGCCGTATCACATGCACACCCGCGAAGACGAGATCTTCATGCTCATCACGGGCACCGCGCTGCTGTGGTCCGACGACAAGCAGATGGAACTGTCCGAGGGCGGCATCGTCTTCCTGCCGAAGAACGTCCCGCACGGCTACCGGATCACCTCCGACACCGCGGACCTGCTGCTGATCTGCACCCCGGCCGGCATCGAGGGCATGTTCCGGCAGGCCGGCCGGGACCTGTCGACGCCGCGTCCGGAGGGTTTCGAGATCTCCCCGGACGCGATGGCCGCCGCTGCCGACGCCTTCGGCCAGGTCATCCTCGGACCGCCGCGCTGACCCCCACCGCAGTCCGATATCCGTTCGGAATGGACGGTGCGGACGCCTGTCGAGGGTCACCAGGTGTCGACGTACCGGCCGGCCCGCTCGGTGGTCGGCTGCCAGGCGCCGACGACGTCGGTGATCCACTGGCGGGTGTCGGCCGGGTCGATCACGTCGTCGATCTCGAAGACCATCGCCGCGTTGACCGCCTTGCCCGACTCGTAGTGCCGCGCCAGGAGTTCTGAATAGCGTTGCCGCCGCTGGTGTTCGTCGGACAGCGCGGCGAGTTCCTTGCCGTAGCCCAGCCGCACCGCGCCCTCCAGGCCCATCGGGCCGAGTTCGCCGGTCGGCCAGGCCACCGTCGCCAGCGTCTCCCGGAAACCGCCGGCGGCCATCGCCTGCGCGCCCAGCCCGTAACCCTTGCGCAGCACCACGGTGATCATCGGCACCCTCAGCTGCGCGCCGACGACGAACAGCCGCGAGAAGTGCCGCACCGTGGCGGCCCGCTCGGAGTCGGGGCCGACCATGAAACCGGGCGTGTCGCACAGCGACACCACGGGCAGGCCGTGCGCGTCGCACAGTTGCAGGAACCGCGCCAGCTTGTCGGCGGCGTCGGCGTCGATCGCACCGCCGAGGCGCGCCGGATTGTTGGCGACCAGCCCCATCGGCCGACCGGCGACGCGGATCAACGCGGTCACGACGCCGAGCCCGAAACCGGCCCGCAGCTCCAGCACGGAATCGGTGTCGGCCAGCCCGTCGACCACCCGCCGAACGTCATAGACCCGCAACCGGTTCTCCGGCACCATCCGGCGAAGCAGACGCTGGTCCGCGCAGTCCCATTTCGGTTGGGTGCCCTGGAAGTAGCTGAGGTAGCGCCTGGCGACCGCGACCGCCTCGGCATCGCCGTCGACCAGAACGTCGACCACGCCGTTGGGCACCTGCACGGACATCGGCCCGACCTCCTCCGGCGCGAACCGGCCGAGACCGCCGCCCTCGATCATCGCGGGTCCGGCCATGCCCAGCGTCGAGTCCTCGGTCGCGATGATCACGTCGCAGCTGCCCAGCAGCGCGGCATTGCCGGCGAAGCACCGCCCGGTCAGCACCCCGACCGTCGGCACCTGGCCGCTGAGCCGGCCCATCGCCGCGAACGTGCCGCAGTCCAGCCAGGACGAGGACACCTCCGCCGGATCGACGTCGCCGGGTCGCCCGCCGCCGCCCTCGGCGAACAGCACCACCGGCAACCGGCGGCGCAGCGCGATCTCCAGCATCCGATCGGTCTTGCGATGTCCGAAGAACCCCTGCGTGCCGGCGAGCACGGTGTAGTCGTAGCCGAGCACGGCACACTGCGTTCCCTCGCCCTCCGGTCCGTTGATCCGCGCCAGGCCGAGCACGATGCCGTCCGCCGGGGTCGCGGCCATCAGGTCTGACAGGGAGCGGCGGCGGCGCTGGGCCGCGATGGCCAGCGAACCGTATTCGGTGAAGCTGCCCTCGTCGACGAGATCGGCGAGGTTCTCCCGGATGGTCCGATGCCCGGTCCGGTGCCGACGCGCGAGCGCCTCCGGCCGCGCGGCATCGGCCCCCAGCGCGTGTCTGGCGTACAGATCGGCCAGATCCGGCCGCACGACATCGGGATCGACCGCGACCTCCGGCCCGGTCCGCACCGCGTCGACCTCGGCCGGCGCGAACCGCACCAACACCTGACCCACCGTGATCCGGGCGCCCGAACTGACCTCGACGGCCGTCACCCGGCCACCCGGACCCGCCGTGATCACCTGTTCCATCTTCATCGACTCGACGATCACCACCGGCGCGTTCGCCGGCACGCGCTCACCCGGCCCCACCTCGACCGAGACGACCGTCCCCGCACAATCCGCGACCACCTCGGAAATCTCGCCGGTCGACTCCTCGGCGTCGAACCCGGCCTCGGCCGGTTGGCCGGGCAGGAGATCGGTGGTGGCCCGGCCGGCGGTGAAGACCGGATCGGTGAGGATCGCGCCGAGCACCGCCGCGTTCGTGTCGACCCCGTCGACGGCCAGTTCGGCGAGCGCGCGGGCGGCCTGGGCGGCGGCGGAGGCGAAGTCGCCGTGCCGGGTACGGGTGACGATCTTGGCCAGCAGCGGGTCGAACCGTCCGTCGACGCGCAGTCCGGCCTCGGCGTGCGTGTCGACCCGAACCCCCGGCCCGCCCGGCGGCCGGAAACCGCGCACCGTGCCGGTCGCCGCGTGGACCTGCCCGTCGGCCCCGATCCGCTCGGTGTTCACCCTGGCCTGGATGGCGAACCCGACCGGGGCCGCGCCGACCGAACTGGTGAGGCCGAGATCGGCGAGGCTCGCCCCGTCGGCGAGGCGCAGCTGGGTGCGGACCAGGTCGATACCGGTGATCTCCTCGGTGACCGGGTGCTCGACCTGCAACCGAGGATTCACCTCGATGAACGCGGCGACCAGGTCACCGCGAACCAGCGCGTCCGCGTCGAGCAGGAACTCCACCGTGCCCACGCCGCCGTAGGAAGGAGTCTCGACCATCCGCAGCGCGTGTCCGGCGAGCAGGTCACGCTGGGCACCGGTCAGCACCGGGCACGGCGCGACCTCGATCAGCTTCTGCTGCCGGCGCTGCACGCTACAGTCCCGCTCGCCGAGAGATACGACCGCTCCGGTGCCGTCGCCGACGATCTGCACCTCGACATGCTTGGCCGGGCGCAACAACCGCTCCAGGTAGACCTCGCCGGGGCCCGCCGGGGTGCGCGCCTCCGACCGGCAGCGCTCGATGGCCTGGGCCAGCCGGTCCGGCTCGGTCACCACCCGGATGCCGCGTCCACCACCGCCGGCGACCGCCTTCACCATCACACCGCCCGGCTGCGCGGCGAGGAAGTCGCGAGCGCGGGGGAGGGACACCCCCGGCTCGGTCGCCTCCAGTACCGGCACGCCGACCGAGACGGCGTGCGCCCGAGCCCTCGCCTTGTCGCCGAACAGCGCGAGCACCTCGGGACTCGGCCCGACGAACCGCAGACCGGCATCGGCGCACGCGCGGGCGAAAGCCGCGTCCTCGCTGAGAAAACCCCACCCCGGATGCACCTGCGTGCAGCCACTCTCGACCGCGGCGCCGACCAACGCCTCGATGTCCAGATAACCGGCGACGCCGTGGCCGGGCAGCCGGCGCGTCTCGTCGGCCAGCCGTAGGTACGGGGCGTCGGCATCCTCGGGCACGTGCGCCACCACCGTGCGCACACCGAGTCCGCGCGCCGCCCGGCAGACCCGGACCGCGACCTCGCCTCGGTTGGCGACCAGGACCTTCACCCACGACCTCCCCGACCGGCGACGGCGACCCTCACCCGGCCAACCTAATCGATGCCCGCCGCCGGACGCGCCGCCCGAATGCCCGGCGACGCGGCGCGCGGCGT
>CAJCJE010000338.1 GCA_903970565.1 Candidatus Melainabacteria bacterium
CGGCCAGTTGCTCGATCGTGGCTTCGAGGTTGTCTATCATGACCCGTACGTGGCGGATTTTCCCCTGCCGGGCGCCCGGGTGCGCCGGGTCACCGATCTCGTCGACGGGTTGACCACCGCCGACCTGACCATTCTGCTCCAGCGTCACCAGTGCTACGAGCCGGCGCAACTCGGTCTGATCGCGAACAGGCTGCTGGACGCGACCGGCAGCGTTGTCGGCACAAGGGTTGAACGTCTGTAACTGGTCATCGTCGCCGGTCTTCTGGTCCATATTCTCTCGAAGTGGTTACCGAACGTATTGGCGGCCCTTCCGGAATGAGTGAACTTGTCGCGACATGTGCGCTGCACGCCGTTGACCACGTTTCGTCTGTTACGTTTGGCTGCGGACAAGGGAGAAGCCTGCCCATTGGTTCCCGGTTAGGCGTTGTCAATTGTCGTGGAAACCGTCGTTTCGCCTTCGGTAAGGATGCGTGTGCTGATGATCAGCGATATGGAATCAGTAACCGAGACGGTGCCGTATCGTTCCTGGAGCAGAGTACACGCTTATGTGCGACTGGCCAAGCTTGACGTCTTCGACTATTACCTCGGCCTGCTGGTGGTTTTCTCGGCACTGGCACCCGCCGAGCGGTTCGAGCCACGGGCACTGGCCACGCTACTGATTTTCCTGCTCGGTGAGGTTTTCGTGGTCGCCGCGATGGTCGCCTTCGATGATCTCACCGGCTACCTCGACGGTAGCGACGTGACGAACTACGGTCCGGACGCGCCCGCGCGGCGGTTGGCCCGCAAACCGTTGGTGGCCGGCACGCTGAATCCACGTGAGGTACGGCGTTTCGGCTGGGTGACCTGCGTGATCGGTGCCGCGTTGTGGTCGAGCGCGGCCATTGTGGCGCCGCACCGTCCGGTCTGGGCGCTGGTGGTCGGCGCGGTCACCGTCATCGTGGCGGTGCAGTACTCCTACGGCGTCAAGCTGAGCTACCACGGTTTCCAGGAAATGTTCCTCGCCGCGCTCGGCTGGTCGCTGGTGGTGGTGCCCTTCGGCCTCGTGCACGGCTTTGCCGGCGGCTTTGTTCTCGTGCAGGCGTTCCTGTTCGGACTGGGGCCGCTGCTGTTCGGCGTGTATTCCAACACCAACGACATCGCCGGAGATCGCCGGGTCGGCCGGCCGACGGTGGCGGTGCTGACCTCCGCGCGGGGCAACGCGATATTCGTCGCCGCGATATCCGCGCTGGAATTCGTGGTGATTCTCGGTGCCCCGTTCATCGGGCTCGCGCCCTGGTGGTTCCCGCTGGTCATGGTGCCCACCATCATTCTGCGGGCGACCCAGTACGACCGTGGATTCCGGCGCGGCGACATTCTCGGTGCCCGCCGACTGGGCATCCGGATTCACCGGATCACCGTCGTGTTGTTGGTCGGACTGAACCTGGTGTACCCACTGTTCGGAGGTAGGATCTGATGCCCGTCGATCTTGATGTCGCGGTGGTCGGTGCCGGGGTGGCCGGTCTTGCCGTGGCCAATTCGCTCCGCCGCGCCGGTCACGAGGTGCGAGTGTTCGAATCGGCCGATCACGTCGGCGGCCGGATGGCCACCGTTCACCACGACGGCTATCACATCGATACCGGCGCCGAGCAGATTTCCGATCACGGTTACGAACTCACCTGGCAGTGGCTGCGCCGGCTGGGAGTACCCCCGGCCGAGATACCGCTGATCCGACATGGCGTCGGGATGTGGCGGGACGGTCGGGCCCACCCCGGCGTCGCCCACCCCCTCGGTCTGGTCACCGGGGCCGGGCTGTCCCTGCGCGGGCGGCTGGACCTGGCACGCTTCATGGCCTACCTCGCTCGGCATCGCCGGGACTGTGATCCCAATCAGCCGCAGGACACCCCGTTCGGCCTGGCCACGGTCGCGCAGCTGGCCGAGCGCTATCACCCGGACCTGGGTGAGTTCCTTTTCCAACCGGTGGTGGGCGGCTTCTTCGGTTGGCACCCGCAACGGTCGGCTGCCGCGCCGTTCGCCAGCCTGCTCGCGGCGGTCGGCAGCACGACGAGCTGGCGGACCTACCGGGACGGAATGGACACGCTGGCCCGTCGGCTGGCCGAGCCGGTCGAGGTGCGGACCGGGCATCCGGTCGAGGAGATCGTCAGCGCCAGGGGACATGCGCGGTTGGTGGTCGGCGGTGCGACGGTCACGGCGCGGTCGGTCGTGGTGTGCGTGCCGGCGCCGGTGGCCGCGCGGCTGTATCGCAATCCGCCCGAGGACGAACAGCGCTACCTGGCCGCCTGTGGCTACACCCCGATGATGAAGGTGAGCTGCCTGCTGGACCGGCCGCTGGCCCCACCGGGCAACCGGCCGCTCTACATCCTGCTGACGCCGGCCCGTGAGGAGCGCCTGCTGTCGGGGATCATCGTCGATCATCTCAAACATCCGGCTCGGGTGCCGAGGGGCCGGGGACTGCTGACCCTGTTGGCCAGCCCGTTCGCCATGCCGGAGTTGCTGGAGGCACCCGACGACGAGGTGATCCGCCGGCTCACCGAGCGCGCGGAACGCTACGTGCCGGGGCTGCGCGCGGCCACCACGGCAAACCTGGTGCACCGCTTTCGCAACGGGTTGCCCGAGGCGACCCCGGCCGCGCTCGCGCTGCGGGCCGGCTTTGCCCGCCGCCGCACCGCGATCGTGGACTACGCGGGGGACTGGGTGACGCTGCGGCCCAGCAGCGAGGGCGCGCTGCGGGCCGCCGCGCTCGCCGTCGAGCGGGTCAGCACCCAGCTGACCGGCCCGGCCCGGATGGCGACCACCGAGCTACCCACCGACCACGGGGAAACCGACCGTGAGGAAACCGGCGGGGAAGCCGCCAACCGGGATGCCCAGCGCCGGGAAGCCGACCACAGGGAATCAGTATGAGGCCACATGACATGGGCACCCTGTTCGACGAATGCGCCGAACGTGGGGCCGACACCGTTACCCACCTCGACCGGCCGTTCGACGTCGCCCCCGACGACGGCATGGACTATTCGGTGCCACGACTGGCGAGGCTGGTGCGCGACCTGGCCG